>CAZJEK010000078.1:18472-19905 GCA_964545005.1 uncultured Pirellulaceae bacterium | reverse complement strand
AGAAGAAAGCAGGCCCTGGGTTAAATCGGCCAATGAATCGTCGGTCCCGCCATGGCAGGAAAACAAAACGCTGTACTATCCGGGACCGAAACCTCAAGTGTTTTGAGTTCGGCCCGCGAAGCCAAGCCGATGCAAATGGCCAGGCCTTCGGCCCTAACAGGCATCTTGATACCTGTCCCCAGCCCTGCAGGCTGGGCTAGGCAAACGATGGGGCCTTCGGCCTAGAATAAAGCCAACATCAGATGTAGCTCAATAAGTAGGCATCACCCGAGAGGGCCCGGTGCATGCAGTTAAAACAGGCGCTTGACAGCACTGGCTAAATCTCCCGACGAAGTGAGCGGGGCGAGTTGCACCCATCTCAAATCTCAAATCCCAGACCCGGCTTCCAGATCCCGTGCGCCTGCGGCTGTCATGGCATTCTGGTTTGGTTTAGACTAATGACTGTCTTCCCATCGGTTGTCTGTCCTTTGCAGGTATCATCATGTCCTCTCGCAAATCCATTGGCCGTCGCCAGTTTGTCCAAACCAGTACTGCCGTTGCCGCTGCCGGATTGCTGGCACCAACGCTGACCTCTGCAGCCACGCCCCGCCGGCCCCGCGCGGAAGACGTATCGCTGAAAGGCCGACTCAAAAAGACCCTGAAAATCGGCATGGTCGGTGTCGAAGGCACATTGATCGATCGCTTCCATGCTGCCAAGAAAGCCGGATTCGACGGCATCGAAATGAACTCGCCGGGCATGAACATCGATGAAACCAAACAGGCGATTGCCCAAACCGGACTTCCCGTCGACGGCACTGTGATTTCGACTCACTGGCAGGATACTCATTCCAGCCCGAATCCCGACGTTCGCAAGAAAGCCTTACAAGATTTGAAAAACGCGATTCGCGACACTCACGCGGTCGGCGGCAACACCACCCTGCTGGTCGTGGGGCATGGCAAGGATGGTCCGGAACGGGAAATCTGGGATCGGTCGATCGAAAACATTTCCCAGGCCCTACCACTATGTGCCGAATACGGCGTCTATATCGCGATCGAAAATGTCTGGAATCAGTTCCTGTACGATCACGGCGGCGACTCCAATCAAACTGCTGAAAAGTTCGTCAAGTTTGTCGACGAATTGAATTCTCCCTGGGTTGGCATGCAGTTCGACATCGGCAACCACTGGAAATACGGCAGTATGGGGGATTGGATCCGGCAGCTCGGTCGGCGGATCGTCAAATTGGACCTGAAAGGTTTCTCTCGCGCCCAGAACAAGTTCACCAAGATTGGTGAAGGCGATTTGGACTGGGCCGATGTTCGCGCGGCCCTGAAAGAAATCAACTACTATGGTTGGGCGGCTGCCGAAGTCGGTGGCGGAAATCTGGATCGATTGAAAGAGATCTCAGCCAACATGGACAAGGTTTTCAAGCTGACCTAGTGCCGCGTCAAGTATT
>CAZJEK010000078.1:0-18372 GCA_964545005.1 uncultured Pirellulaceae bacterium | reverse complement strand
CTAGTTGCCGAACTTGCCGAACACCATTCGACCGGCGGTCGTTTGCAGCATACTGGTGACGACAATATCAATTTCCTTGCCGATCTGATCACGCCCGTCTTCGACAACGATCATGGTGCCATCGTCAAGGTAACCGACGCCCTGCCCTGCCCCTTCACCGGGCTTGACGATCTTCACCCGAATTTCCTCACCCGGCAGGAATACCGGTTTCAGTGAGTTGGCAATTTCGTTCAAGTTGATAACCGGGACGTTCTGCAGCTTGGCGACTTTGTTCAGGTTGAAGTCACCGGTAACGACCTTTCCTTCCAGATGCTTGGCCAGCAACAGCAGCTTCATATCGACCGGCTGCCCCTGCATTTCAGGCAGTTCACGATCGTAGATTTTGAAGTCAATCTTTTCGCTTTTTCTCAGCCGCTCCAACACATCCAAACCACGTCGACCGCGAGATCGGCGCAGTTTGTCGTTGCTGTCAGCGATCGACTGGAGCTCTGCCAATACGAATCTCGGCATGATCAATTGATTGTCAATGATGCCCGTTTCAATGATGTCAGCGATACGTCCGTCGATCACGACGGACGTATCCAGCACATAGGGTTTGGCCCCTTTGACATCCTTGCTGAACTCAACGAACGGAATCACGAATCGGAAATCATCACGGGTTTGCCACAGCAGGCTGACGCAACCATAACACAGACAGATACCGGCAAACGAAAGTACCATCGTGCGCAACGTTTCGGAGGAAATCCTGGTCCCCAGGATGTTCGCCCCTAAACCCAGGCCAAACAGCGGTGCCAGTGCCAAGTCGACAACGTAGGTCAGGAACAATCCGATCACCAGTCCAAAATAGACGCTGGAGATCATATCGATCCGTTTACGCTTCAACAGTACGTCCACAACCACGGTCGCGACAGCGCCCAGCAGAAAGATTCCGAACAGGACCCACCGAGCTCCCGGATTTTCTTCGCCTTCTTCGGCGACGACAGCCAGGTCTGGAACAGCCACCAACGACATCCCCAGGCCGATCGCAATCAGCAGGAATACGCCTCTGAGTATCCAAAGTGCCATTTTGTTTTCCATCAGTTCTGTTCCGCAGAGATAATTTAATAAAAGAAAAAATAGCGGAACGATCGCCAACTGTATTATAAATCGCCGATCATCCGGTGTCATGGGCACCCCGGTTCACATCAGGAGTCGACAGAGCCTGATGCTGGGCGAATCGATGTGCCCTCTTGGTGCTACGAGAATACTTGCTGAAAAGTTTCTTCAAAAAAGTGATCGGTCATCCCGGCGATATATTCGACCGCCATCCGTCTGACTCCCACTTTCTCGGCCCGCTGTTGATACTTGGCGGGGAATAAATCGGGGCGTTCGCAGTAGGCCGCGTACATCTGTCGGACGCGAGTTTGAGCCTGCTCCCGAATCTCCACCAATCGCGGATGCCGATAAACTCGTTCGTACAGGTAAGCTTCCAATTCTCGCTTCTGCTGCTCCAAATCGTCGGCATGGCCAATTCGAAAATCGCTCGACAGTGCCTCTTGAACGGATTGGAAATCGTAACGGGCCAGTTGATCGGCGCTATGCCGCAACAGCTCGGTAACCTGCAGGTCGATCAAGCGATGAACTAACGCCTTTCGCAACAGATCTTCGTTCAGATTCGTATAATCTCGGCGAACGTCGTTCAAGCACCGCCGAATCAACTCCAGATGGCTCATCTGATCGATGGTCACCAGTCCCAACTTGATCGCGTCGTCGGTGTCATGAGCGTCGTAGGTGGTACTGTCGGCGGCGTCGACCAATTGCACTTCCAGTAAGGGGGTTTTGCCCTTCCAGGACTTATCGACCCGGCACAATTGCCCCATCAAGGATTCATACGTCAGATTCAAGCCCCGAAAATCATGGAATCGAATCTCGATTTCCTGGACCACCGTCAGCCCAAACTGATTGTGCGAGAAACCGCCTTCGTCAGCGATGCATTCGTCGAGCGCATCTTCGCCAGCGTGACCGTAGGGTGGATGCCCTATGTCATGCATCAACGCCAGCGCTTCGATCAAGTCTTCGTTCAATCCCAGGGCGCGCCCAATGGTGCGCGCAATCGTCGCGACTTCCTGGGTATGGGTCAATCGAGTTCGATGATAGTCGCCCATCTCCCCGGTAAAAACCTGCATCTTTCCGCTCAATCGCCGATAGGCGGAGCTGTGCAGGATCCGATCGCGATCGCGTTGAAACGGACCGCGGTAGGGATGGTCGGGTTCGTCGTGAACTCGGCCACGCGAATCGGCACTCCGCATCGCGAACGGTGCCAAGAGTGCCTCTTCACGTTGTTGAACGAGCGTACTCAAACTAGACTCCGACGACCTCACGGACCTTCGGGGCATAACCAGCTTGACCGAAGGCCGTCATCCGGGCGATACAAACTTCCTTCATGGCGGCCCGTGCTGGCTTGAGATAGTCTCGCGGATCGAATTTCTCAGGCGACTCAGACAACACCTTGCGAATCGCTCCGGTGATCGCCAGTCGGTTATCAGTATCGACGTTGATTTTGCGGACGCCGTGCTGAATCCCTTTCTGGATCTCTTCGACAGGCACTCCATAGGTCTGGCGAATCTGCCCGCCATACTTGTTGATGATGTCCTGCAGCTCCTGCGGAACGCTGCTGCTACCGTGCATCACCAGGTGGCAGTTGGGCAGACGTTTGTGAATTTCTTCAATCCGATCCATGGCCAACACGTCGCCGTCGGGTTTGCGAGTGAACTTGTAAGCCCCGTGGCTGGTACCAATCGCAACTGCCAACGCATCCACATTGGTTTCAGCAACAAATCGCTCGGCTTCTTCGGGATCGGTCAGCAACTGGTCACGGCTGAGCGTTCCGACAGCACCGTGGCCATCTTCCTGTTCACCTTCTCCGGATTCCAGCGATCCCAGGCAACCCAGTTCACCTTCGACAGAGACTCCTTTGGAGTGAGCCATTTTGACAACTTCAGCCGTCACTTTGACATTGTAGTCGTAATCGGCTGGAGTCTTGCCGTCTTCCTTTAATGATCCATCCATCATCACGGAAGTGAAGCCATTCTCGATCGCGCTCATGCACGTTTCGACACTGTTGCCGTGGTCCTGATGCATGACAACCGGGATATGCGGGTACAGTTCCGCCGCAGCCAGCATCAAATGCTTCAGGTAGTTGTCCTGGGAGTAAGCTCGGGCCCCACGGGAGGCCTGTACAATCACGGGAGAATCGGTTTCATCGGCCGCTTCCATGATGGCCTGGATCTGTTCCATATTATTGACGTTAAAGGCCGCGACGCCGTAGTTGTTTTCTGCGGCGTGATCCAGGATGACGCGTAAAGGTACTAGTGCCATGATTGTCTCCAATGGTTGTAGGCTGGCCGGGTTAGAATTGGCGACGGTAAATCGTCAACTAAGGCCCCGTGGATTCGTGTTTTCGTGCCAAAGTTCCAGTAAACTTGGGGTTCGCCAATGTTGAATTGACTTCCGCTCGCGGGCGGCATCGGCGCTCGCATTATCTGCCTTGCCATCAGCAAACTCAATGGCAACGAGCAAATCATCACCATTACGATCACTAAATTAAGCCAGCCGCCGACATGCTCCCTTTAAGTCGACAATAAGGGACGTCGGTTTCCCATAAGTTCTATCGTGCCCGACAGGAATCCAATGGCTTCCGCAATCAAATGCATTTCCTGCCAGCAACGCGTCAACGCTGTGCCCGCACCAGGTCAAACGATTGTTTGCCCGATGTGCAAGACTCCGCAGCGAATCCGTGATGATGGGCAGCTTGAGCCGGCGGAAATGCCGTCACTCGCGACTCGTCCGATCGTCAACAACGCTGGGGCGCCGCCGTTCAGCAGTTCCCAACCGATGCCGCCATCTTCCCTGGATTCCGCCTCGAACCTGGATGACGCGGGCGGTTCGGGATTTTGCCTGATCCTCGGCTGCGGGTTGGGCTTGTTGCTGTTGGCTGCCATTGTCGGAATTGGGGTACTGTTAATGATCCGTTGAGCTCACCGTCAGTAACGAAGGCTTTTTCGGACGTACGTTGTTGTATCCCTGCTCGCAGCACGATCGATAAAGGACAAACCGCAGAGCCGCAGAGTCCATGGAGGATCAATTATGGAATCTCTGTGCCCTCTGCGTCTCTGCGGTAAACAATCTGTTTAACTTTGAGTAGCTTGACGATCGGCCCAAACCGATTCAGCTTCGCGAAACATTTGGTTGCTCGATCAGCCACGGCCGAATCGGCCTTGCTACTTCTTCCGATCCAGCTCCTACAACGCGTCCCGGTATTCCGGTTGCTCAGCTTGTTGCTCGATGATGGCCTCATGAATGGAAGCGGCGTCGCCAGCCGAAATTCTGGTTTGAATGACGTGATAGTCCTCCGCTTCGAACCGTGATTCACTGGCTTGCGTTTGTCGCAGCACCTCGGCCGCCAAACTGCGATAGTCCTGGGCCCCATTGGAATCGGGGGAATACTGGAAAATCGATTGACCGTAGCTGGGCGCTTCGGCCAGGCGAATGTTGCGGCGAATCCGAGTGTCAAAACTGGCCGCGTCAGCCCAGATCGAGTTCGACTCACGCTGCTCCTGAAAAAACACTTCGACGTCGTCGACGACTTCATTCGCCAATCGTGTCCCGGTATCAAACAGGCAATAGATTACGCTGGAAAGCCTCAACTGATTGTTCAACCGACGGGCAACCAGCTCGATCGTCCGCAACAGTTTGCTTAGTCCGTGCAGCGCCAAAAAATGCGGCTGCAGCGGCAGGAAAACTTCTGTCGCAGTGGTTAGCGCATTGAGCGTCAGGATTCCCAATGAAGGCGGGCAATCAAAAATCAGATAGTCAAACTCCTGCTCCACTTCTTCCATCTTGTCGCGCAAGATGATTTCCCGGCCGACGGCCCCGGAGAGTTCCATTTCCGCAGCTGCCAGATCGATATGGGACGGGCTGAGCCAGAGATTTTCTTCCACGTGATGAACGACTTCATTCAATCCCACATCGGCGGTCAGCACGTCGTAGATCGACAGGTATTCCTGCTCCATGCCGAACCCCAGGTGCAACGACGCATGAGCCTGGGGATCGAGATCAACCAACCAGACTCGTTGCCCGGCTTCGGCCAGCGCGGCGGACAGATTGACGGCGGTGGTGGTTTTGCCCACCCCGCCCTTCTGGTTGATGATGGCAATGCTGCGCATCGGAAACTCCGTTTTCCAGTTGCGTGGTAAGTTTTTGGCGGACGGGCGCGGTAAAATGAAATCGCACGTGACCGTCGTGGATCAAATTATACCGGCTGGCTTTCTCCCAACCTACAGCGATTTGATTCGGTAAAAACCTGCGTTTTCGAGACCATCCGAATGCGGTTAACCACGCTCGGAGGCCCCGAGTCCTGTTGCATCAACTAAAAAGGGATGTCTTCGTGCGGCTTTGAGTTTTTTAATCTTGGAGAAACCACTCCGATGGATCGAATATGAAATCACTGGAAAGAAGCATTGGTCTGGGTGCCGTCGTTGCCATCAGCATTAGCGCCATGCTGGGTAGCGGAATTTTTGTTCTTCCAGGTCTTGCCGCCGCTAAAACCGGCCCCATGGTTTGGCTGGCCTATCTGGTTGCAGGCCTGGGCGTCCTGCCTGCCGCACTGTCCAAATCGGAATTAGCGACCGCGATGCCCACTTCTGGCGGCACTTATGTTTATCTCGAACGAGCATTTGGGCCACTGACCGGAACGGTTTCCGGGATCGGATTATGGCTTTCGCTGCTGCTCAAGAGCGCGTTTGCGCTGGTCGGTTTTTCAGCCTATTTATCGGTACTGGTTGAGGTCCCGGAAAAACCAGTAGCCATTGCCCTGCTGGTCGCCATCACCGGATTGAACATTATCGGCGTCAGCATTATCGGCAAACTTCAAAAAATCATTGTGGGCATCGTCTTGATGTTGCTGCTGATCATGTCGGTGTACGGGCTGTCAACGTTAAATTTGACTTACCTCGAATCCGGATTCTCCAAGGGGCCAACCGGATTCATCGCTGCGGCCGCTTTTGTCTACGTCTCGTATGCGGGAGTGACCAAGGTCGCTGCGATTGCGGAAGAAGTCAAGGATCCCGGCCGTAATCTCCCGCTGGGGATCTTGATATCGTGGGTGCTGGTCATGTGCATCTATGTGTTTGTCGTCTTCGTCCTGGTCACCAATGTGCCCTATCAACAGCTGACCAATTTCGAGGGCACTGGCAAGCCTGACTTGCATCCAATCTACACCCTGGCAACCATTCTGGGCGGTCAGACAATTGGCTACATTGCGGCAGTGTTCGCCGTTCTGACCATGACATCGATGTCCGTCGCCGGTCTGCTGGCCGCTTCGCGATTCCCGTTTGCGATGAGTCGTGACAAGTTGCTGCCCGAAAACTTGCAGCACATCAACGAGAAATTCAAGACGCCGATCTATTGCATTTCGTTAACCGCAGCCGCGATGGCAATCAGCATTCTGTTTCTTCCGGTGGAACAGATTGCCAAATTGGCCAGTGCCTTCATGATTGTGGCCTTCATGTTCATCAACGGCACCGTGATTGTGCTGCGTGAAAGTGCCGCGAAATGGTATCAACCCCGTTTTCGCGCACCGCTGTACCCCTTCCTCCAGATCGTCGGAATCCTGATCGGCGCGACGCTGTTGTGGGCGATGGGAATCACCGCCATCGCCGCCATCGCGGGTATCTGTTTGCTGGGCGGGATTTCCTACCTGGTCTACGGCCGTTTTCAGACGTCTCGGCTGGGCGTGGTGGGACGAATGGGGAAAAGAAAGGACCTGTTCGACCAGGACAGCAAAATCTCGAACTTGCAGGAATCTCCTCACGAACTGAACGAGGACTTGCCCGTTGAAGCGGCCGTCATTGTGCCGTTGTTCGGCAGTGAACGATCGCCGGAAACACTGGTGGAGATGGGTGCCGCACTGGCCCACGGTCGCCAGCTGGAAGTGTTGCATGTGACCGAAGTTCCCGAGCAACTTTATCTGGCCGACGTGCTGGAGGAAGACCACTTTTCAGTCGCCCTCAGCCGCCGAATTCATGTGATGGCCGATCAGGAAAACATCGAGCTTGAATACAATACCTCCGTTTCCCATGACGTGGTGAAGACAATCCACGATGTCGCCGACCAGCTGCATTGTGAATGGGTCGTTATGGAAGCCGCCGGTCGGCGAGTCAAAGGGATCACCTTTCAAAACCAGCTTGGCTGGCTGCAGGACCATTTGCCCTGCAACCTGGCCGTCTTCAAAGACGCCGGTGTCCGGTATATTCGGAAAATTCTGGTGTTCGCAGAACCTGGCCCTCACGATTCGTTGGTCGTTTCAACGGCCGACCACCTGGCCGGGATCCACAATGCGACCCTGTCGTTTGCCTGCTTTATTTCCGAGGACGACGGGCCGATCAACCGACAAGCCCAGGTCGATTACATCGATCAGTTGCGCGACCTGTGTGTCAACCAAACCGAAATGATCAAGCTGAGTGGATCGAGTGAGATTTCGGCGATTGAAAAAGCAACCGAGATGTTTGATTTGCTGATCATGGGAGGCCCTCCTCCCCGCACCTTGTCGACCCGGTTGTTCGGCACTGACAAGGACAAGTTAACACGCGACTCAGCATGCAGCGTGCTATGGCTGAAAACGCCGGTCGAGAAGATCCATGACGTCCTGAATGTGGTTCGCCAGGCAGGCAAGTCCAACGTGCGACTGTTGAAGCACTTTTCCAAAGACTTCATGGTCTCCGGTGTCAAAGTTCAAAAGAAAGAAGAGCTATTTCGCCTGGCCACTGACCGGCTGGCAAACTATTACGACGATCAAATCAGTCCTCTGATCATCAACACCGCATTCTGGGAACGAGAACAGATGCAGGTCACTTCGGTGGGCAATGGTGTCGCCATGCCGCACGCGACGCTGTCACGGGCTCCTGCTGGCAGTTCCACAATCGCCGTGTTCGTGCTCGAAAAGCCTGTTGACTTTGGGCCTCCCTACAATGCCAAGGTTGACATCTGCTTCTTCACCATGGGACCTCCCAGCGATCGTCAAACCCATCTGGAAATCCTTTCCCAGTTGGCCAAGATCGCCAGTGACACCAGCTTGCTGGACGACCTTCGGTCCTGCACCACGCCGGACGAACTTTATCAACGCTTCCAACGATTCGCTGAGAACCAGTAGGCGGCCATGCGACAAAGGCTTTCGCACTGCGATGGATTGCTTACCGTTGGCTGGCCGATCCGGAATTGAACTCCAGCACTTCCAGCCGTTGATCGGCGACGCGGAACCGGAACTTCTTGCCTTTGAACTGGCCGCGTTGCCGCTGACCTGGCTGACGATACTTCAAGTCAGCATCGGTCCGTGCGGTCCCTTCAAACACGACCCAATCGGTGGACTCGTCGTAGCTGACCCGATTCGCCACCGCTTCTACTTCGTGACTGGTGATTCTCACGTTGCCAGTTGCCACCAGCTCGTTGACAGCTTCGCTGGCGTTTCGGGGCTGCCACTGCGACATCTCCATTTGCTGGCATGTCAGCGACACGGCTTCCGCCTCTCGCCCCTCAAGTTTGTCAGGATCGATATAGTGGTTCCATTGGGACACCGACTGATAGGCAGCTCGTATTCTTCCCGCCAGCACCAGTTTTTTGTTGGTTTCGTTCAACTTCATGGATTCATCGAAGTTGACTCGGACCAGCCCCAGACCGCGGCGAGCCCGGTTGGAAAACCGTGCCATCGGATTGGAGTTGGCAGCTTCCCCACGGCTGGTGCCTGCGTTGTTTTCCGGAACATGGATCATCACGTAACCAGGACCTTCGGCGACCACGTCTCGCGACTGGACATCGACGACTGCCTGCCGTGCGGACACGACTTGCTGCTCGATTTGTTTCCCTTGTTCGTCATAAGTTCGGGACTGAATTTGCAAGCTGGTCCCGTCTCGTTTCAATGGCTGATTCAACGGAAACGCTCGTTGTCCGGTCGGCAGGTGATCAACGAATACCAACTCCCTGGCATCCAGGTCGGGTTGCGGCTTCCCCTGCTCACCGAGGATACGGAAATCAACCGACTGGTTCAGCTCGACACTCAATGCTTCGCCCTGAGCCTGCGTTTTGGTTAGCCGTCGGTCACGGCTGCGTTCCGACTGAACTTCGACCAGGTGCTCAAAATAAAGTTTGCTGCCATTGAAAATCATCCCCCCCTCCCAGGAAACCTCCAGACTTTCCCGACCAACACCAGGCACCCCCGGTTGATTCTCAGGACTCAACTTGATTTTTCCTGCGCCGTGCACTCCCAGCTTGTTGGCCACCTGATCAAGACTGATTCTCCGACCCGTCAAGGCAAACTCGGACGTTGAAATTCGTGCGTATCGAACGTCCGACGAAATCTCAGCCTGGAACAAGTCCGCCGTAGCATTTGGTTGATCGCCAGCGACCTTCCGAGGAACGATGCGTAACACATCACCAACCATGGACAGGGTTTCGACCGGGTCACTGTTTCCACGCACCTCTTGTTGCACTACTTCGACGTTGCCTTCGATCAGCACATCGACCAGCTCCGATGTGGCCTTGTCCGGCTCCGGAAGTTCAACCCAACTCATCACGGTTTTGATTTCTCGCCCGGAGACGATCAGGTTACGTTTAACCTCATCGACGCTGGCTTCATGCGCTGCCGGTTGAACCTCAGCCCCGATGGGAGGTGCGGTAAACTCCGTTTGAATCTTCGATCCGGAGGCAATCCGATCAGACTGGGATGGCACGACTTCCTGGAAGGCCCGCTCAATGAATTGTGGACGGGGGGGATCCTGCTGAATCCGACGGTAAACTTGCTCCGAAGGTTGCGTGCGTCCCCACGTCGTGTTGGTGACCACGACGGAATCTTGACGGATCCCGTAACCGATACGTCCGACGCGATGAGTCCGACGCGTTTGGCGTTGGTCGGCATCCGACCAGGTCACCGTTAATCGATCCGTTTTGCCAGCCACCTGAGGCGTCCAGAACTCAACATTCCGCTGCCCGATTACCTGCGTAGGTCGATATACCCAATTGCCTGATGGATCGGGTTGTTGATTGATAAACATCGACAGGTTATCAGCTTGCGCGTCCATGCGATCGGCCAGCTTGATCGTCGCTTTGCCATCAAGCACAATCTGGTGCAGCTGCGGATTCCCCGGATCACGTCGGGTTGCCAATTGACGATGCCAGGTGACGATCAGGTCGTCGGCAGGCGTTTTCCCGACCCGTTTCAACTGTCCGGGGCTATCGGCAAAGATTGCGCCCAACGAGCCGTCTTCGGTCAGGGAATACCGCAAATGACGAGTAACGACTTGAAAATCGGCCGTGACCACTTGAACCTGATTCGAACTTGCTGGTTCGCAGACCCCTTCGATTTGCTGACTCGTTGCGTCATAAATCAATTGCTCAGCGATGAACTTTGCCGGTTGCGAATTCGAGGTCACCACCGCCGGAGTGCCGACCGCGACCATTCGCCGGATCTCAAGCTTGGAATCGACGGGTGGTCCGGATCGACCGAGCTGGGAGAGCGGTGAGTCTCCCTGGTTCTCGAATGCCAGCGTGAGCTTATCGCAGGTGATATTGTTGCGATACGCATCCAGCTGAATCGCCTTGACTTCTGATTCCAGGGTCACCGTATTCTGGTTGAAGTCAAACAAAAACGGACCACTACAGGACACCTCCAGCGGGCTTCCCGCCGAAAACAGATTGCCGACTGCGGAGGTCGCATCGGCGCCTGCATTGGGGTGCAACTGATTTCCTGCCGACGGTTCAATTCGCAAGCGATCCAGATAAGCCAACTCCAGCTTTGAAATACCTTCAATGGTTTCGAAATCCCGTTGCGCAGCAACCGTGTCGGCTCGATGAGCAAGATCGATGATCAGGTTTCGTCCGCTGCCACGATGGGGACCGAAAGAAAACCGGACCTGCTCGACGGTATAAATACGATTCCGATCGACCTGAACATTGCGAGTCAACACATGCAACACGTCTGACTGATCGTCCCGCGTTGGCGGGCGGTAGATATCGACGTCGCCCGGCAACGTTGCCAGATCCAGCTTGGCATCACCCGTTTCGATTGCTTCCACGATCGGACGATTGAAACGCAAAATGGCACCGGACACGCAACGCAAAACGACTGGCGTCTGCGAAGCATCGTCTTCACTCGGTTTCGCTGAACGGATCAATTGGTCGCCGCCCAATCCGGATACCAGCGTAAATGGAGAAACCTTGACTGACCCATCATCCTGTTGTTCAAATTTTTGAAACAGCAGCGTTCCCTGCTCGGTCAGTATTGACTGACAGTTGCCCAGTTCCCAGGCGTCACGCGGTAGCAGCGGAATCAACTGCGTTTTGTCGACCGGCGGGGCAAGTACTTCCGCGGTGGGAACGTACGCCACCCGAACCTGTTCTTCATCAGGCTGGACAAGCGGAACGACGAATCGCAAGTACCCGAAATAGCAGGCCACCACCATCGCCAGTGTAAACAGATATTGTGCCAACCCGTTGACGGCAGGTTTTTCCCTGCGACGGGTCGACAACGACGTTGGTGGGACAGTGATGTTACTCAAGCCTCGAATTCCTTTTCGAGTCAGTTAGCTTGCGGACGATATCGATCCAACAACTCATTCCATCGATTTTGTGCTTTTAAAATGGTTTCCACCAACTCCCTCACAGCGCCCTGGCCACCGGCGTTCTGCGTTACCAAATGCGCAACAGCTTTCAATTCTTCGACACCATCTTGCACGGTAACGGCCAACCCAACCTGGGACAACAATGCCAGATCAGACAGATCGTCCCCGATATAACAGGTCTCCTCGGGCCGGCAGCCCAACTCGTCAATCAAGGTCATCCCGACGGACAACTTGTCCTGGGCACCTTGTCTTACGGCTTCGACCCCCAGTTCGTTCATCCGCATCTTGACAATGTGCGACGATCTGGCGGTCACGATGCCGAACTGGTGCCCGGCTCGTTGCCACAACTTGATCCCCAACCCGTCTCGTACATGAAAGGACTTGGATTCGATCCCCTGGTTGTCAAACGTGATCAGCCCATCAGTCAACACGCCATCGACATCGGACAAAATCAGCCGGATCGGCTCAACGCGGCGAGTTAACTTCATCGGACAAATAATCAAGGCTGCGGAACGGGGACAAATGCAGTTTATCGACAGCCGATTTTCTCAACAACGTCGATCTGCCGATTGCCTGGCCCTGGTGGCCAAACCGACAACCGCTTTATTGAACCGTGACAGACCACTAGCCTATGCTGGCTTACGACCAATCAATACCGATTGCATGTAGCCGTGGTACTTGCCCTTGATTTCGAGGATCTCAAAAAACCGACCCCAGGTTTTTTGCAGATAAGCGTTGCTATGGACCACCAACGCTCGATAAGGTCCCAGATCCGTGTACCGGAAACACTTTCGTTCTTCAGGGATGTCCGATTTCAACAGTTCATCGAATTCTGGATCAACCTGCCGAAATCGCTTCAGCAGCGCGTTCTCGGGCTGGGCATTCTGAAGCAGCTTCCAGGTGTCATCATTGTGAACGGTCAAATAGCACAGCCCGCCCGGCTTCAGAATGCGGTACATCTCAGCCAGCCAAGCCGTTTCGAAGGTGTCAATGTGGGTAAACACGGAGAACGCACTGACCACATCGATCGAATTGTCGGCCACCCCGATATAGGGAATGCAGTTGTTATGAATGATCTTGAGCCGAGGTGGCAAATAGTCATTTAACCAGCGAATATGCCGGCCATTGATGTCAGTGCCCCAGAGTTCTGGAATCTCGCTCTGACAACAAAAATGCCGTAAGACCCTGCCGCTAGCACAGCCAAAATCCAGATAGGATTGAATCTCGACGCCATGGGTCGCTGCGGCCTGGCGGATTTTCAAATAGTCCGCCAATCCAGTCATGAAAAAACGCGCGTTGCGATTCGGGTTGTAGCCCTCCCGATCTTTGGCAGCTGGAAACGGATAGGTATCCTTGGCGATAAAGTCGGCCAGCGGCACTCCACCCAGAAGTTCCTCTGGCAGAATATCGGGGTAATTGAATTCCTCGATCGGAATTTCGCTGGGCGGTGGGTCGTTTTCAAATGGAGCCGTGCTGTCGTGGTTTAGCGAAATATCCTCTTCCCAGGTGGGCATCCGAAATTCGGACCAGGGATGGTTGGCATTCATTCGTGGCAGTTCCAAGGTTGAGTTGCGAAACAGCCACAATGTACGGGAATTGCCGTTGCCGCGTCCATACGAAAGTGCCGTTGACTGCTACCATCGGAGAAAGTTTGGCAGTCAACGATTGCACCCAACGGGAAGAGCAGTAGTCGCACAACGTTCGTTCAAGCGTCTGCAAACTCCCCGTTCTCTGCGTCTCTGCGGTTTCAGAATTTTTCCATCGGCGGGATGCTTTGAAAAAACGGCAGCCTCGGCCCTGTCACCTTCCTTACTGGCTTCCCAACAGCGTCGAGGTACCATCTTCGTCCACCTGGATCAGACTTTTGCCATCCCCGGAAAACTCCAGGTCCAACAGCTTCAGCCCGGTTCGGCGTTGCAAGGCACCTTCGATTTCAACAATCCGGTATCTCGTGGTTGCCAAATTTTCGCCGCCATCCCCGCCTTCTTCCGCTTCTACGCTGACGGTATCGCTGGCCAGCAGGAACAGTCGCGCTTCCAACTCATCCTGGTCGCCTGCCAGAATCGCCAGTCGAGTCCCCACGTCGGCAGAATTTTCTTGAGCGATTTCCGAGAACGAGAAACTCTCAACGCCGCCAAACAAGTTGGCTTCAAATCCATCGTCTGCCAGCAATTGACGGGAATCGTTGCCAACGGTCCACAAGGTCAAACGGTTATCCGTTTCGATGGTCACATAGCGTTCCGTAATCGGCGCGATGGCGAAGTTGTCAACGGTAACCTGCTGTGGCAAGTCGTTTCTGGCCGCTGCCTGGCCGGTGACCGGATCGACTGACTCCCAGACGGTAGCTTCGCCTTGCCGGCGGGCAACCAGCAATCTGGGCTCAGCGCCTCCGGTCCAGGCAAAGGCGGCATCGGCCATCGCGACCTCAAACTTGGGTGCCTCGAACGAGGAACCAATGGCAAACACGGCGACCCGGTTTTCCAATTCGACTGCGGCCCAGCTTCCATCCGGACTCAATTGAACCGAAATCGCCCCTTCCACTTGCCCTACTCCAGCAGGCTGTTCGCCAGCGACGTTCCAAATCCGACAAAGCTGGTTGGCGTAGATAATTGCCAATCGACCATTGGATAGCGTGACCGACTGAACCGCATTTTCGCGATTGGCCAACTTGGTCACATAATTCAAATTGGCATCGACCAGGTGGAATCCATTGCGATCGAGCATCACGGCTCGTTCTCCAAAGACTCGCAAGTCGCGAGCATTGTCAATCGCCTGATTGAACTGTGCGTCCTTGGTCGGATTGGTTCCCGTAAACAGATTCAGTCCTGAATTGGATAGCACGTAATAACTCTGGCCGCTGCCAGTAGACCGAACACTTCGAAGTTTTTCATCTTTTCGATCTGGCCCCAGCGTAAACGAAACTTTGGAGTAACCATCGTTGGAGGGTTGTGCTAAAAAGTAATTCTTGTTGATCTTCGTAACCAGGCTCTCACCATCCTGCCCGGGAGTCCAATCGACCAACGCGACTTTGCGGTCATCGATTTTTTCCCGCCGAGATTCATCTTCGATCCATTGGCTACCATTGAGTACCCAGTGCTCGACCCAGGTTTCGCGATCCACACCACGCTTGTGCAAATGCAAAATCAAATGGTCATTGGATGGTGCAAACGCAACAAACGCCGGGTCACCGACCTGATAAGGAATGGTGGTTCCAGCTAAACGAATTTGAGCGTCATCCTGGTTGGCAAATCCCGCGACGTCATAAATCTCTACCAGGTAAATTCCTGACATCAAGTTGCGGCCCCGTGCGCGAACCACGGCCAACCACCGTCCGTCTTCCGACATCGACATCCGCTTGATTCGCCCCACGGCTTCGGAAGGCAATTTGATAGCTTGATGCTGGAAATCGCGACCAACCTTGCGCCATTGCAGGACCGAGGCCTCGTCGTCGGGGTCGGTAGTGAAGAAATAGTTTCGATCGTGCACCGACGCCATCAAGGGTTCAAACCGTCCGAACAGGTCACTGTCTGCAGATAAGCTGATGCTGTTCGACTTGGCCGAAGGCAGCCTGTTCGATTCGTCAATCAAAGTATGGAAAAACGTCCCATCGTCTTTCAACAGCACAAAATGATCTTCGATGATTCCCATCGAATCAAAATCGTTGAAGGCAGTTCCGAATGATTCAAACGGTGACCGAAACCGGAATGTGGCATTGGTCATCGAATCGTTCTCGCCAATCGGTGACGGCTGGCTACGACGTAACATGTCTTCGGAGTTGAAGTAATAGACGTCACCTTTTTTGGTTCCGTAAGCGGTTGCCGGAACCGCACCGGCATTTATCCCAGAATCGATTGCCCCGGATGTCACGGTAACTTCCGATCGATGCCGAACAATGGCATCATGGCGTCCGGTTTCCGGATACCAGGTGCTAATGTGGCCCTCGGCATCTCCGCTGATCAGCAGCATTCCGGTATCCTGATCGCCCGCCGCGGTGGCCAGAGAGGTCAGTTCTCCGGTCTGGTGGTTGAGTCGCTTATTGAATTCCAAATCAGCTGTCCACAAGACCAGGGCTCCATTTTCAGATCCACTAACAACGCGTCCATCATCGGTCGTGACAAACGCTTGAATGCCGTTTTCATTTTCATTGGGCAGCTTCTGGACGTCACCGCTGAGATCTGACACGGAATACATTTGAATCTGGCCATCAGCGAATCCAGCCAGCAGCTGTTGCCCGCCTCGGATCGCAACGGCAGTTGGTAATTCGGTTGACTGAGTCTTCGTCGAGGCAAGTTTTCCGTCTTCGCCCGCGAAGACAGCCTCCAATTGAAACTCATCTGCCCGCTGTTCGTTCAATGTCTGGTAGGCCAAGGCAACCACCGGGGAATCGGCGTACCAGCCAGCCCAAGACAAAACTTCGGGCCGCCCCAGGTCTCGGGTCGTAGCATTCACCCGGTACGACTGCTCAATCGCCCCATTGTCCTGATCGATCGAACGCAGCACGACAAACACGCGTCCATTGGAAGCTCGTTCCCCGGGCCGTTCCTCAACCGTCAACAGTTTGCTGCCATCGCTGTTAAGGGCTAACGCATGGACCGCAATCGTTCCATTGGAATTGTCCAATAACCACTGCTTTCCAGATTTCAGATTCAACAACGCGATTGCCGGTTGCTCGGAATCACCGTTGGAAACATCCAAACCGATTGCGACCAGCGGCACATCAGCCGCTCCGGACGCAGAGTTCCAGACGCTATTGGCTGGCAATGCAAACGCAATCTGCTGGGGTTGCCCGTCGACGATCCGGTTCAGGGTGACGCCGTCTGCCGTTTGTCCAATCAGCAGCTTCTCGCCCGCTGCCGAAAACAGGTCGGCGACTCGCACACCTGCGCCGAGATCGACGGTATCTGCGTTGGCGGCGGTTCGTTTGGCAAAGTGGGACACCGCCCAGCCATTTTTAAAGTAGGGCTTCGCCTGGGATGCCTGAAATTCTGCCAGTTTTCTGGCCGCTTCGGCATACTTTCCCGTTCGCAAATCCAGCGGCACGGTCAACACATTGGCATTGTATTCACCAAAGTTGGCGTCGAATTCATACTCGGCAGCCTGTTTGCGAGCCGTTTCGACCTGCTGGTTGGCCACTTTGATCTGTGCCTGGGCCTGCTCCTTGGCGCTCTCAACCTGCTCCGATGCCTGTTGTTCGGCAACTTTGATCTTCTCTTTGGCTTGTTCGTCAGCTTGCGCGATTCGTTGGTCGGCTTGCTGGTTTGCCGCTTCGATTCTTTTCTCGGCTTGCAAATCGGCTTGTTGAATTTTCTTTTCGGCGTCTTCGTCGGCCTTTTTGATCTTGGCCTCAGCCAGCTTGTTGGCGGCTTCGACTTTCTGGTCCGCCTCGGCAATTTTTATGTCAGCTTGGGCAATTGCGTCGCTGGCTTTTTTTTGCGCGTTTTCAGCCTCAACATTCAGATTGGCAATTTCCGTTCGCTGACGCATGATTTCCGGCGCGAAATAGGCGTAGACCCCGATTGGGATCGCAATCGCCGCCAGCCATCCGACAGCCGCCAACGCACGATTTCGTTTTCGCCGCCGTTTGCCGGCGTTCAATCGGCCACGGACCTCCACCACAGCCTTGTCATCTTGCCGATCGTCGACCACGTATTCATCGAGAATCGACAATCCGGCGTCGAAGTCTTTTTGTTTCTCGGCTCGCTTGGCAAACTCGCAAGCGGCCAACACCTGCAAACCGGGAGCTTCGTCGCCTTCGGGCCATAACTCGGTCGCACCGCGGAACGATTCCATCGCCGGCAACAGGTGCTGATAGCCGGACGCCGCGCGAGCCTTGGCCAGCTCCTCGCGGCCCGTTTCGACCAGCTCCAAACTTTGCACCTGAAGCTGGAAATTCTTGATCGCGGCCTGCAACTCCTCCACGGACTGAAAACGTTCCGCCGGATCCGTTTTCATCGCCCGAACGGCAATATTCCGCAACGACAAACGAAGCGGATCGGTGATCCGCGTGTACTGTTGGAATCGATTCCGCAATGCCAACCACAGTTCTTTCTGGAACTTCTCTTTCTTGCCAGACTTGCAGTGCGCGATCGGGAAATAGTGCGGCGGATGCCCCACTGCGATCTGGTACAAGATCGCTCCCAACAAGTAGATATCACTGGCGTAACCAATCTTGGTCGCAAGTTCTTTCTCTTCCGTGTCCAACCGAATCAATGTCTCGGCCAACTCGCGAACGCCCTCATCCTGAGATTGCTGAATCAACTCCTTGGCCAACTTGCCGATGCCGACCAGATTACTCTTATCCAGGAATACCGACCCCTGCTCGACACCCAGGCGTTTGGCGGTCCGTTGAGCAGCAACCTGAATCTCTTTCTGCTTGGCGAAATGCCGGGCCATTTCCGGGGCCATGTAGACCAGCGTTCCACCAGCACTGAAATCCGGCCTTCCCGAAGCAAGGTCTAAAGCCATCCCGAAGTCGATCAACAACACCTCACCGTAATCACCGATCATGATGTTATCGGGTTTCAAGTCACGGTGTACGACGTGTTGAGCGTGCGAGTATGCCATCGCGTCGCAAACGCGATCAAAGATCTCCACGTTTTTCGTGATCGCCTCGCGTTCCGCGCTGGCATCAACTTCTGATTCAGCAATATCCAACAGTTTGGCGGTATTGCTCAAAATCGACGACCACGGACGGCGCTCGACTTTCTTCATCGAGTAAAACAGC
>CAZJEK010000077.1:0-19925 GCA_964545005.1 uncultured Pirellulaceae bacterium | reverse complement strand
GAAATCCGCGCCGGCCTGGATCGCGTTCGCAAAGCCGTACTACTGGGCGGGCCGATCGTTGGCTATCCCTGGTGGTTGATGTGGATCCCGGTCGCGGTGGCGTTGGGCGTGGACATTGTCTTGCACCCCTACTGCCTGTGGGTTTCCCTGGCGGTCGGAATTCCTGGCCTGCTGGTCTGCCTGTGGCTGCATTTCAAGTATTTGAATGTTGATCAGGATCCTACGAACAAGTGGCAACGCAGTGTGGTGGGAGAAAGCTTGTCGCAAGCCTATTTGACGCTGGCAGAGATCGAACGAGCCAGGATTGAGTAACCTTTGCCAGGGGCTGGCATCCGTCACAGATGCCAGCCCCATGGCAAGGTCGTTCTCAAATTCGTTTTTCACAGGTCGCGCGAATTCCACTACTTCAGCTTATCCTGGGATATCTCACCGGATTTGAATCGCACTGAAAGAATCCATTCGCCGATTGGTGTCGTATCAGGGCCGCGGCTAAACTTTTTCAGAGTATTGAAATAGACAACAAACTTGCCACCTTCCTTCTCGACCGTGCAAACCTGAAACTCTTCCCACTTGCGGACCGTCGTTTCCAGAGCTCGATTGAAATATCGGGTCTGGATTCGATCACGAGGGACTTTTTTCGAATTGACAATCAGCCGCTCGATCTTACCAACACCATATTTTTCGACAGCCAAAGTTTGAGCGGCAATCTCGGCAAGTTCCCGGTCATGGATATCTTTCGGAAGACGTTCTACCGTGGTCGCTTGAGCTGCTTTCTTGCGATAAGCGGCAATGTGTTGTTCCAACTCCGATTTTTTTGAGCTCCACCGGCCGGGTAAGTTCATCGCTTCTTCAATCGACACAGCGTTTTCCATCGTCCGAAACGCTCGGGCAAATTTTTCTTCGTTGTTGTTACGGACCGATTCTGTGACGAACATAAATTTGTTCTTTTCCGGGTCCAATCCCGCCAGGTTTTCAGCGTCTTTCAAGGTCGTTTCAATCAAGCGATCCAGTTTCGCCTGTAGTTTCTCAGACTCTTCCTGGATGAACGTGTTCGCTTCCGTGTCGACCCACGCAACGAGATCCGAAGCGGTACCTGTCGAAGTCGCCGCAGCTTTGATTTGGGGCAGGTCCTGCTCGAGACCTGTTTTGAAGGCGGCGATGCCACCGAGAAATGTCTGAACATCCACGTCTGTTAGTTCGCGATTGGCCATCAGACGCTGGGCGCGGGGCAAGGCCAGCGTTTTCAAATATTTTTCCCGCATGTCCGCCAGGAATTTAGCGGGATCCTCGGTCGAATTCCATTGAGGAATAAACTTGCTGGCCTGCAGCGCCAAAGAATCGAGTCGTCGTTTCGCCGCCAGGTAGTCCGGGTGCTCTGATTCCGGAATCGCTTGCAACATTTGCTTGGCGTTGTCAAGTTGCGCCTTTAGTTGCTTGATTGAGTTTTCACTTGAGCCATTCAACAACCTGAGAGTTTCTTGAATTCCATCCAACTGTCGGTTGACCGTAAACAGATTTGGATGAGGCTGGCCGTGACCGTCATTGCTTGCTGCTTCCGCCACCGGTCGTTTTGATTGGCCAGCAGCCTGACCTGATTTTTTACGGATTTCGGTCGCCAATTCGGCAAACCGATTCACAATGTACTGGTACTGAGCATCATCAGATTTGGGAACACGATTGAATCGAGTTGCCAGCTTCTCCAAGTCAGCCAAAAGCGCCGCCCCCCGCTGCTGATCGCCAGCCTTCATTTTGTCCAACCAATATTTGGAAGAATCGAGTCCCATGTTGATGGAGGACAGCTTGGGGTTGGTGATTTTGATCGGTTTGGATTCCGGTTGTTGAGCGTGCAGGTCAACTGCCATCAACAAGACGCAAGAAACGGATACGACAAGCATGAGGGAATGAATCGACACGTGAAGTCTCCTATCGAGTGTTGGTAATTTGTGTTGACGTTAGATCCGAACCTGTGATTGGTTTGGACAAAGAATTTGCAGGTTTCGCTAACTCTCGCAGAAAGATTTTTTGCGTGATCAAACCGATTAAAGGTAAATAGAAGCTGGTTCTAACTTGCATTCAGTCCAGCAAAAATCAGGACGACCAACCAACAACCGCCCAGCCCGCCGGCAATCGTTACCAGAATGCCTGTCCAACTGATATTCAAAACGAACAACACGGGAGGAACCAGGACACCGATAGCCAGTAAGCATGCCGCGATTGCACCGAACGGCCGACGCCGCCAGTCGAATTCGAACTTGGTCGAATTTGAGTGATCATTGGCAAATGCCAAAATCATCAACGACTGGACGAGCAACACAATCGCTGCGGCGACCAATCCCAACAGCAATCCAATTGCGCCCAGAATATTCACTTCAGTTCACCGAAAAAGGCGTTGGTTAGGTAGATGAGGCAATGACGGAAACGAAGCCCGTCAAGTACACAGCGATGGCAATGGACACGCTGACAACAACCGTGAGCAGAATCCTGTTCCAGTGAACACCGCGGGCGATCAGCAAAGCGGGCAGAACCGCTGCCATCCCAATGGAGACCGGCCAGCCGACCAGCATCAAAGGCTCTAGCCAGTCGGGCAATTGGTTGCTGCTGGCCCCGTCCAACGAGAACGTCAACATCAGGATTCCGAACATCCAAACGCCTACTCCGGCAACGCTCAAAGCGGTCCCTACCGCGAACGCGACTAGCATTCGCTTCCCAAGGGGCCACCGATCAGTTACCCCACTGCTTTCGCAGGCCAAAGGAGTGCTAACGAGTTTGGCGTCGTAAACTGGCTTGAAATCCATTGTTTTATTGATCGGGATTCGGGATGAAATGATGCCGCGGACTGCGTTCCCATTGCTGGTTGGTAGTGAAATTGGAAATCCCGTCCGCTCTGGTCAAAAAAAGATTGAAAATGACTGAATTTCGTGACCACCGGCTGTGTTTTCACCTATCTACCGGTAGCAAACAACATCCATCCAGTTGAAAACGTCGAGTAAATCCATGGAATTCATTGTCTCTCAAATCGCCATTCGATTAGCAATCGCCGTATCGCTACTGACAATCTCCCCGGCTGAGCATCCGCAGGACAGCAGCGATTCGATTGCCACAGCTGCCAAAAAAGCTTTTGACCAGGGCAGTCAGGAATTGGCCGGTGGAAATCACCAGACAGCAATGACATTGCTCAAGACCGCGGTTCGAATCCAACCCAAAAATGCGCTGTACCAACATACATTGGCCAAAGCATGCCTGGCCGCCGAGCAATACCCGGCCATGTGGGTAGCCCTTCGTAAAGCCGCGATTCTGGAACCGGACAATCCGGAATACAGCCATGACTTTTTGCGGATGTGGCGTTTCCACGACTTGCAAGGAACATTGAATATTGGTGTCGCCGCCAAACAAGTACTAAAGACGTTGGGGGAACCGGACCAGCGAATTGAAAACGAACACGGCCAACGATGGATCTACGCGTTCATGGCGGTCGACTTCGAGTCCTTTCCAAACTCGGGTAAAGCGGTCGCTCGCGTGCTCGACTTGCGCGGCTTGACGGAATCTGCCATGCAGCAAGTCGAAAGGATTGACATCGAACCGGCTTCACCCAATTGGAGCATCGCCCATCACCAAGTCAGCATTCATAGCGACAACCTGGAAATGACGAAGGAAGGTGAGCGGATCCAGGACTGGACTCAGATGTTTTCGAAACAGCGGTTCCCCCTACTGGCCCAGCAAGGTGCGAAGCTGAAGCCCATGTTGAATTCGATCCAGAATTCACTGAAAGCCATCGACCCCGATGCCGAGTTCGAAATCATTTCCGAGTCCCCGACAGCAATCCATTACCATTGGAAAATCAAAGCGGTCAATGACAATCCCGCACAGCATGAGATAGCAAAGCTCATGAAAGGGAAAAAAGATTTTTACCGCGTTGCCTATGTCAAAAAGACAGCTCAATTGAGCCCTCGCGAATTCGAGTCCTGGAGTCAGGCGATCGGCACCGCCAAACTGATTCCGAATGCCAACCCGAACGCCGCGACAGCGGGTACTCCGTTTCAAGCTTGGGAATTGGGAAAAAACCTGGCGTTCGCTGCCTTGGTTAGAGGGCAACATGGACCGGAAGCGACCGTTAAAAAAGCCCTTTCGAACGTAGCCCTTAATGCTCGCCAGCTGAAGGTCACGGTACCTCCGCCAAATCAACTAACCGATGACATCAAAGCAGATACCACCGCAGCGATTGGGTACCTGTTGGTTGATGCAGGCAAACCCATTTACCAGTCGTTGCAAGACAACCAGACCGAAAGACACGCCGCGTTGTTTGAATTGGCGATCAAGTCAACGCTGCTGGCATTGATTCACCAACCGGGGGATTCGACCAGCAACTCCATTATTGAGGCAATTGCACGTTCCATCGAAAAAGCCAATTTGAATCCGATAATCTGCCAACCGTTGATCGATCGAGTGAACGAGCAAGCCGATCTGGCAACGGTTACCGCAGAAGTTCAACAGTTCCAGATGAAAGTTGCCGAGGCAATTTCAAAATAGCTAGAATGCCGCACCATTAGTCCACGGGGCCGGAGGATCATAGATGAGTCACGATGAACAATCCATCATTTTGTTAAATCGATGGCGTGCAGGCGACCAATCGGCCGCGACGGAAATTTTTGAACGCTACGTGAATCGCCTCTGCGGACTGGCCCGAAAGCGTCTCTCCGATCGAATGCAGCGGAGAGTCGAAGCCGAAGATGTGGTTCAATCGGCTTATCGAAGTTTTTTTCGTCGGGCCGGAGAAAGCTATACGCTAGAGAAACAGGGAGACTTATGGCGGTTGCTGGCCGCCATCACCATCAACAAAGTTCGCGGCCAGGTCGAATTTCACAATGCCAAGAAACGCGGCATCTACCTGGAAGCTCACTCAGACGGTGAACAAAGTGTGATTCAAGTTTCGCCTGAAGTAATCTCTGATGACCCACAGCCGGAGGATGCCGCAGTGATGGTTGAGGAGCTTTCCGACGTGCTGGGCAACCTAGACGAAACACAGCGGGCAATTGTTGAATTGTCGATGCAAAATCACTCCGTCGAACAGATTGCAGATCAGATACAGAGGTCCGAACGAACCGTTCGCCGCACGATCCAGCAGGTTCGCGAAGAACTCGAGAAACGGTTGTTGTACAGCACCGGGGAATAGCACCCTCGGTCAGCTCAGCTGTTCCAGGTCTCATCAGCATGAAGAAATAGCAGGTCTTATTCACCGCTCTATTGAATCGACATTGAAGACGGGGCAAAATATTGGCTCGTATTCGGATTGTTGATTTTTGGTGACCTGCGGAATGTCAAAAGCTGCCGACGAATTCCTGCAACGGTGTACTGATAGTGAAACACTTCCTGATGTCTTTGAATTCCTGGGCTCTCAAGTAGACCTATCCGAACGGGCACAACTGGATGTCCTGCTGATCGATCAGTTTCAGCGTTGGAAACAGAACCAGGTCATTCCGGTTGACCAATATCTCGATCGAACTCCCCAAATCAGCGACGTTCTCAAAGTCGAATTGTTAATCGAGGAGTATGGCTATCTGGAACAACGGGGCATTGCGCCGCCAGCAGTGGATTTTGCCAGCCGCTACACCGGCTTGTCATTGGACGCTCAACAGGAGCTTTGCGATGCCTTGGAGATCGATTCCAGCGCGATTACTCAATCTGGCAGTAAACCGGGCTCGACTGAATCGAAAGCATCATCAGCTTTGGAATCACAGCCGCTGATTGGCCGGTATCAGATCATTCGGGTGCTGGGGAAAGGTTCGTTTGGCAAAGTTTATCTGGCAAAAGATCCGGACCTGGATCGTTCTGTTGCCATCAAGGTTCCGACCGACAAACGCATCAAACTCGGAGGTGGAGCGGAAGAGTTTTTGCAGGAAGCGAGAGCCGTTGCAAAACTGGACCATCCCAACATCGTTCCCGTCTACGATTGCGGCATCACTGACGAAAATCATTGTTTCGTGGTGTCGAAATATATTCGCGGGAAAGAATTACGAACCGAACTCCGCAAAGGCATCTCTCATCGTGAGGCTGCCCAAATCACTTGCCAGTTGGCTCGAGCGCTTCACACCGCGCATGTTGCCGGGATCGTTCATCGCGACGTGAAACCTGGCAATGTAATGATCGATGCCAAACGGAAACCACATTTGCTTGATTTTGGCCTGGCTTTTTCAGACCACAATGCGGACCAGTCCGGCGCGGTCATCGGCACGCCAGCATACATGAGCCCTGAACAAGCCGAAGGCGGCAGCCATCGCGTTGACGGACGAAGTGATATCTATAGCCTGGCCGTCGTATTCTATGAAATGTTGACAGGTCATCGCCCCTGCAGAAGCGGACTAACAGATGACATTCTGATGCACCTGAAAATGGGAGAAGTTCGGCCGCCACGACAGTCGGATGATTCGATCCCCGCTGAACTGGAAGCAATCTGTCTAAAAGCGCTTTCGCGCAAGCTTTCAGACCGTTACAGCACTGCCAAGGACATGGCCGACGATCTCGAGAACTGGTTGCTGGAATCCAGCGACTGCGCAGGGGTTGAGCTGGCCACGGGGTCTGCTGGCTCGTTCAGTTCTTCTACGTCACATCGTTCCACACGCTCATCGACCGCATCCGGAGTCGCGCAGCCAAGTTTTTCGGTCAGCCGATGGTTCAACACCCCGGCCAAGCTGATGTTGTGGGCAATCCTGTTGGCGCTGGTATTGATTGTTACTTTGACCAAGCCTCCCTGGCAACGATTCGCCGAAAGCGATGGTTCACGAGCGATGGCTCAACAAAGTTCGCAAAGCCCTGGCGTTGAATCTGAATCGGATTTGGCTGTCGACGACAAGCTGCCTCGCGTCGCAGTGCTGGGATTTCGCGACCTGTCGGATTCCGCAGAATCCGCCTGGATTTCAACTGCCCTGGTGGAGTTGCTGACCGAAGAACTTGGCAAGTCAGATCAACTGAAACTCGTCAGCTGCGAAAATGTTGCCTTAATGAAGGCAGACCTTGATATCGCCAATTCGGAAGCGCTGGGTTCGAGCGCTTTGGACCGAATCAGAAACCGGCTGGATGCGGACTGGGTTGTGCTCGGTTCCTATCAACCTCAATCCGAGGACTTGGACGGAATTCGCCTGTCGGTCCGGATGCAAAACACCAGCCAGGTCGACGATCAGTTTCAATCGGAAAACCTTGCCGACGAATCACATTGGCGTGAATTAGTAACGACTACCGGGGCCCAGCTGCGACGCAAGTTGAATGTCGATCCGCCCAATATTGCCGCAGTTGGGCAATTGTATCCGGCGGCCCCCGAGTGGAACGCAGCCAAGGATTATTTTGAGGGAATCGCCTCGTTACGAACGTTTGATCCACGGCAGGCAAAATTGTCTTTTGAAAGGGCAGCCAAACTTGCCCCCGATTCGGCGCTGGTTCACGATGGGCTTGCCCGAGCGGCGCAACAATTGGGTGATGAAGAAGCGGCGCGAGTCTCGTCCGCCAAGGCAGTCGAGCTGTCCGCTAGCCTTCCGGACCACATGCGTTTAAAAATCCTGGGGCGGCATCATCTGCTGATTGGGAAAACGGCAGAAGCGGTCGCCAGCTATCGGGCCTTATTTGAATCCGGCAACCAGCCTTTGGAAAATCGGCTATTGCTGGCCGCCGCCATGACGACGGCCGGTCAGGGTTGGCAAGCCATGGAATTGCTTGATCAGGCTCGAGAGGAACCCCTGACCGATGCGGCGACGGCACGGTTAAACCTGGCAGCGGCCGATGCGGCACAGTCCGTCTCGGAATTTTCGCGACAACTCGCCCATGCTAAATCTGCAACCGCAGCGGCAGAACAAGTCAGCGCTCGTTTACTGCAGGGTCTGGCAATGTTAAGTCAGGGGCAAGCATATCGGCGAGTCGGCGATCATGGCCAGGCTGTGATTTGTTTTGACCAGGCAGTCAAACGGTTAACCGAACATGGTGATCAACGCAGCGCGGCAACGGCTGTGGCGGCCTGGGCTAAAGCACTCGTCGACCACGGCCAACTGGACGAGGCAGAAGATAAAATTGAATCCGGGCTTGAGCTGAGCAAGGCGCTCGGCAATCAGCGATTGCTCGCCAGATTTACAGGCCAACTCGGCGAGGTCAATATCTATCGAGGGAAGTTTGCCGATGCAGAAATGCTGTTAACCGAATCGCTGGCTGCGTTTACCAAACTTGGTGACCGCCAGGGAATTGCGGACATGAATCTTACGCTGGCCAACGTGAAAGCCAGGACTGGAAAATTTGACGAAGCAATTGAAATGGTTGCCGCTGCTCGCAAAGCATTTCAGGCTTCAGGAGACCGCCGCGGAGAGGGCCGCACCTGGGGTCAACAAGGGGCCATGATCGGTCGGCAAGGAAATGTCACCGAAGCCAGACGTCATTTCGAACGAGCGTTGGAGTTGTTCCGCGAGGTGGGAGATCGACGCGGCATCGCAACCTGTCTGGGAGACCTGGCAACGACCCATTCCAATTTGGGTCAACTGACCAAAGCCGGCGAACTCTACTCCGAGGCCTTGGAGCTGTTGCGACAGATGAACAGCCAGCGAGGCCCGGAAATGATCATGTACAACTTGAGCAATTTGTATGCTCGGACCGGCCGCTTGGAAGAAGCCGAAGCCCTGATGGCAGAGTCTCTCAAACGCTATCAGGATCAGGAAAAGGCGATGAATGCTTGCTTCGTGCAACGAAAATTGGCTGACATCCAACTGCGAAGAGGGAACCTGCAGCAGGCGAAATCAACACTTGCGGCTGCACAGGCCCAAAGCGAAGCCGTTGGCAGCCTGGACGTCCAGGCCCAGGCTCTCGCGACCAGCTGTGATATTTCGATCTTTGAAGGCCAGTTTGATCAGGCGAAGCAACAAATACAGTCTTCACAGGAACTAAGCCGCCAATTGAAACAGGAACTCAGCGTGGCAGCCTGCGATTTGACATTGGCTCAACTTGCATTGCGTTCCGGGGCGATCGAACAAGCGAACGAGCTGTTTCGGAAATTTGAGCCCAAGATTGTCCCTGGTAAACCGGAACTCAAACCAATGCTCCTGTTTTTTCAATCACAACTACAGGCGGCCGCTGGGAACCCATCTGGGGCCGAGAAATCTCAGCAGATGGGCGACCTGGCCACGGAAGAAAATCAAACGGAGGATGTTCTCATATCGCTGCGGTGCCGGCTGGAAAGAGCTCGGGCTTTAGCAGCAATCGATCAGGTTGAATCGGCAGATAAAGAACTACAATCCGTGATTAAACTAGCAGAGAGTTTTGGTTGGATCGCGCTGAAACTGGAAGCCCAAATCGAACGATTGGAATCACTTGTTAACGCAAAACAGCCGGTGGATCCGAGTGATATCAGCCAACTCAAAAGCGAAGCGATGAATCGCGGATTCATCGACTTCGCTGAGCGAGCGGGCAAGCTATTAAAGTAACGCGACGACCAGCAGCTTCAGAGAATTCGTTTGATCGAACATCCAGCAGCGACACCGGCAGCCAGCAGCGGTAACCAGTAGCCCAGCAACGTGGCTGATGTGCTCGTGTCGGCGTATGCTGACAGGTCGGGAAATCCAACTATGAACAACAGCAACATCATGAGTACAGCAGTCGCAGCACAACCGATCTGGGCCAATGGAATCCAGGCAGCCGATTTCTTGGCAACCGCTTCGTACACCAACACTCCAATACCTCCCACCGCCGACAACCACATCAACTTGCCCCACAGGGAAGATGTGAACGCCGAATAAGACCAGGAGTTTAACTTGGCTTCAGCAACACGCTGAGCATGTGCGGTTGTCTCAGAAACAGGCCCATCGAGTCCTACCGAGAAAGATGCCATGTTGAAGACCAGGGAGCTGACAACGACGATGGCCATGGCCGCCAGGTAGGTCAACCGCAACGGATCCAGGGCTGAGACAGAGGCGATGACCTGCTTCGAAACATCTCGAGCTTGTTGAACGGCGGCTTCCGTGGTTTCCCGGGCGGCTTCATTACTTTGAGTATCGACGTGAGACATTGGAGGCTCCTGTAGAATGTGTTGGTTGGGTGTCTAATGGGTAATCCGAGCCAGTATTGCCCGTGGCCAGGAAATCAGCCTTCGAACTCGAAAAAACCATAAAAAACAAGCAGTGCTGCGGTTTTGGAATCGCCACCGGAAAAGGTTCCTGCCCGCGAACTACCCACCCAAATCGTGCCATCAGATTCGACAGTTCCGACTTCGTTTCCGTCTTTCCAGACTTCTCCTTTGGAAGTGATGTCACCTATCTTTTCGCCGTTCTTCCAGACTTCCCCGTCTTTGGTTAGCTCCCCCTCCTTGGTTCCCGCGACCCAAATCTCACCTGACTTGGTGATTTCACCGGCCTTTTCACCACCGATCCAAATCTCACCTTCGTCCGTGATTTCGGCGATTTCCGCGCCCCCCAATTCAATGACCTGATTCATCGTTTGCGCCTGAGTAGCGATGTTTTTGGAATGTTGCCCGCCCAGAGCGGTCGCCGGCTCGGTCGAATTGAGGCAACCGGCCACAACCAGGACCGGCATCAAAACGAATAGGTGTAGTCTCTTTTTCATCGAATTCTCCAGCTGAGTGTTTAAGGCAACAGGGAGATCAGAATTCTGTGACGGGATGGTCACTGAAAATGAAAAGTGTGCTAGCGGAATGAATCCGGGGCGGCGCGGCGTTGGTTGATTTCACTGGTTTTGCTATCGTCCTGAATCGTCAACGGTTTCGCTGTCCCCGAAAACTTCGCAAACGGATTTGTATCATGTCTACCGATGCACCAGTGGCCCAAACTCAGCAGGCTCAGTCTTCGCCTACCGACCAGCAGATGATCAATCGAATCAAGCAGCTGGGGCCCTGGCACATGAACATTCAGCTAACTGAGAACCTGAATACAGGTCAGGTGTTTTCGGATGACGGCGTCGTGAAAGATCGCCCCTCCAATTCGGGTGTCAGTCTGTTACAGCTGCGAGATCGCTGGGTCCAGCTGATGCAGAAAATGTATCCCTCAGGATTGAGCGACAAACGGTTTCTCGACTGTGCCTGTAATGCGGGTGGCTATTGTTTTTGGGCCCGAGAACTGGATATCCAGGAAGCTGTCGGATTCGACGTCCGGGAACACTGGATCCGCCAGGCAAACTTCGTCAAGAATCATCGCATCGTTGCGCCCACGGATCGCATTCGCTTCCAGGTTTCCGATCTGTATGACTTGCCCAAGCTGCAGCTGGAACCGTTCGACGTCGTCAATTTCAAAGGCATTTTCTACCACCTCCCCGATCCGATCACGGGCCTTCGTCTGGCTGCCGATATGACCAAAGAAGTCCTGTTCTTCAATACGTCAACCACCTGGGGTGAGCAGGATGGGTACATGAAAGTTGGCTGGGAAAGCACTGAGAACGTGATGTCTGGTGTCCACGGACTGAAATGGTATCCGACTGGCCCCAATGTCCTGGCCCAGATCCTGCGTTGGATGGGGTTTGTCGAGATGAAACTGATGTTCTTCAAACAGCAATACGACCAACCGCAACTCGGTCGCACTGAAATCATCGCATCCAAAGTTGCCGGCAAGCTGGATTCAATCGGCGGCGAAAAAGTCGAGCTGTAAACGGGCTGTCGACCGCAATCGCTAAACTCCCGAATCCAGGTAACTTTCCAGCGTCTCGATCGTGGCCTGCAAATGGTCCATCGTGGTTCGTGGATTGATCAAACACATTCGCAAAACCGTTCGCTGGTTGACCACGGTTGTCGCCAGCATGGCTTTGCCTTCTCCAATGATCCGATCACTTAGCTGCTGGTTCAACTGATCGAGTTGCTGCTCGTCGAAATCGGACTGATTTGCGGGGCGGCATCGAAACGTCAACACCGCCAGACTGGGCTGAGTCACCAGTTCCCAGTCGGGTCGAGCCTGCAGGTAATCGGCAAACTCTTCGGCCAGCCGAATCGAATTCTCCACCGCCACGCGAAATGCCTTCAGGCCATAGGTCTTGACCGACATGTAAAACTTGAGCGCCCGAAACCGGCGAGTCAACTGGATTCCCAGATCGTAAAAATTGACTTCTTCTGCCGATCCAGCCAAGTCTCGCAGGTAAACAGGTTGGTTGCGAAATGTTCCGGACAAACGTCGATTGTCGCGCACCAGCAGGCAACCGATTTCATAGGGTTGGTGAAACCACTTGTGCGGATCAATCGTCAGCGAATCGGCCAATTCGATTCCCGACAATGCCTCGCGACCGTCGGCACACATGATGGCAGCGCCTCCATAGGCGCCGTCAACATGCATCCAGATCTGATGATGGCGGCACAACGTGTGGATCTGGTACAACGGGTCGACCGCGGCAGTGTTGGTACTGCCTGCGTTGGCGACAACCAGAAATGGGTGGCGACCGCTGGCCACGTCCGCTTCGACGGCGTCACGCAATGCATCAAGCTTCAAGCGGAACTGATTGTCGGTTGCGATGATACGAATCTGGTCGGTCCGTAAACCGATCACCCGCGCCGCCCGTTCAACGGAAGAGTGAGTCTGGTCCGACCAATACACCGTCCCGGTTGAGAAATCTTCGCCCAGGAGGTTTTGGCGCGCTGCCACCATCGCAGTCAGATTGGCCATCGACCCACCGCTGACGAATAGTCCACCGCCTTCGACGACCGGAAATCCAAACAGCCTCAAAAGCCAGTTGGTGGTCAACATTTCCAGTTCAGCAGCTCCCGGAGAGGATACCCAGGCCCCGGAAAAAAGATTGAATCCAGTTGCCAATCCATCGGCCAACGTACTGACGATGTTGTTGGGAGAGGGAACGAAGGAATAAAAGCAGGGATGATCCAGGTGGGCACTGTTACTGAAGATATTCTTTTCGACGTGATCCAACACCTCCATGACTGGCGTACCATGCTCGGGCAAGGGTTCTTGCAACAGCCAGTCCATTTGCTGCCGCGATGCGTGGGTGGCGGGTCGCTTTTCTGGTACCGTTTCAAAATGTTCGACAATCATGTCGACAATGCGGTACCCTAAAGCCTTCATCTCCTCAGCGGGAAGTTCAAATGGGTTGGTCATGGTAAAAATGGGATCGAGCGAATATGGAATGGATGGAATGGTATGAATCGTTGGAAAAACCAGGATGGACACCCTCCCCGGCTACCATCGGTACGATCTGGCAACTGCTGTACCCGATCATCCTGATCAGCTTTGGGTTCGTGTTTGTGCAAACGATTCGGGGCCGCTTGCCAGTATGGGTGGCAGTTCCCTTCGCGATCAATCTCATCGCCAACCTGGCATTTACCCCGATCCAATTTGGATTGCAAAACCTGCCGTTGGCGACAGTCGACATTCTGGTGGTCTGGGGGACCATTATCTGGATGATGATCGCAATCTGGTCAGAGTACCGCTGGGTGGCAATCGTGCAACTCCCCTACCTGATCTGGGTTTCGATCGCGACCGTGTTACAAATCAGTATTACCTGGTCCAATTGGGGTTAAGTTGTTCGTGGCGAGGAATTTTTGAAGGTTTCACGCTAGATTTCCCACGTACTCGTAATCGATTGCGAGTTCGAGCACGAGTACCGCTGTGCTGAGCACGAGACAAGGTTCACGGGCCGCTTGTTGTTTTAATATCAGCCTCTCCGCGATAGTTTTCTCATTCGTCCGAATCGTAGGCTGAGGGATCCACCACCAGGAAGCATCTCGTCAATCTTGTGGATCCTGAACATCCTGTCAAACTTCCAGGTGAATTTTGCGTACCGTGTCCGTTTTAAGAAAGGGCACGAAAAAAGGACAGGATGGACAAGATTAACATGATCAACAAGATGCCTTTTGCAGAAAACGAGTCAATCGAAAATTCAACACGAGCGTGCCAGCAAGGTTTCCATTAATTCACTGGTGACTGGTCGCTCGAGCACCCGATCCAGCTCCTGAATTCCGCTGGGACTGAACACATTGACTTCGACAATTTTGTCGCCAACCAGATCCAATCCGGCAAACCGAATTCCGTCCTGCCGCACCAGAGCGGCGACTTCCCGGCAGACTTCGCATTGGTGCTCGGTCAACTCGACAACCTGAGCGGTTCCTCCCAACGAAATGTTACTGCGTCTTTCTCCGGGAGCCGGGATGCGTCGTATGCCGACCGGTCGGGTCCCGCCAATCAACTGATCATCAACGGTCAAAACTCGCGTGTCGCCATCAACCGCTTCGGGGACATATTCCTGAACCACAAGATACCCGGTCCTTCCCAGGATATCGACAACTTGACGAGTATTGAGCGAATCATAGCTATCGAGAAAAAACACGTCCCGCCCCTGCGAACCCAATAGCGGTTTCATGACAAACGGTCCGGCCAGCTCGTTGGCAAATGACTTGACGCTTTGCAACGAGTGACAAACCATCGTACGGGGCACCAGACGTTCGGGCAGGCAAACGGTGTACAATTTGCTCGATGCGCGTTGCAGCCCCAGTGGGTCGTTGATAATTTTCACCCCGTTTTCGTGAGCCAACCGCATCACCTCCAACGCCAGGCGATGGGCCCAGGATCGCGCGTCATCTTTACCAGGTGCGGTGCGAATGATCACCGCCTCGACCGTCGACAGATCAACGATGGACTCTTTGGCCTTGCCCATTCGTTTGGCCAACGTTTGAGAGCTGTTGATTTCGGTATCGGTCGGCAAGGCCAACGCCTCGGCGAACAGGGAGGTTGAGCTATAGGCTTGCAGATGAAACACGTCGGTGACCAGCACCGGGTGTCCCAACTGGTGACAGGCCAGCATCATCGCGGTCGTCGCATTCTTCCGTCGGACGCTCCAGCGATCATTCAACAGAAACAGAACAGGATTCATGGGCTTCTCGTGATTCAAACGATTTTCAAGTTCGCCGCACCGGACGGCTAAAAATCAGTATCCGGCCATCGCAAAAACCGATATAGTTTCGCAGTTGAACTCCACGCATGATTGATATCGCCGCGCTGCAACAACACCATTCGATCGACCGCATATGACCACCAAAGACTATTTTGATCGCGTGCTGGGTCGCACCCGACAGTCCAGCGATTCGCTGCGACCACGTCAGTTGCTGGGAAAATACAAAATCCAGAAACTGATTGCGACTGGGGGATTCGCCAGAATTTACAGTGCCCTGGACACCATCGAAGGCGTCCACGTGGCACTCAAATTGCCGTTCTCCAGTCTCGTCGATCGTGACATGTTGGAGCTCTTTCGGCAAGAGGCCCGCACCGTTGCCAAGCTGGACCATCCGCACATTCTGCCAATCAAAAATGCCGATTTCATCGAAGGCCAATTTGTGATCGTGACGCGTTTGGGAGTCGAAACGCTGGACGCTCGTATCGCACGTCGTATCTCAGCCGCCAAGGCCCTGAATTACTTCGATCAAATGATCAGTGCGGTGGCATGGGCGCATCACGAGAACGTGATCCACTGCGATATCAAACCAGAGAATTTTATTCTGTTTCCGGACGATCATTTGCGGCTGACCGATTTCGGGATCGCCAAGGTTTCACGTCTGACTGTGGAAGGCTCCGGAACCGGAACGGTCGGATTCATGGCGCCCGAACAAGCGATGGGACGTCCGAACAAGCGATCCGACGTGTTCTCCCTGGGGCTGATCATGTATCGCATGTTGACCGGAGCCTGGCCCAACTATCCATTCGATTGGCCACCCCCTTCGGCAATCAAGCTGCGACGGAAACGAATTCATCCCGAGTTGATTGCCCTGATTCGCAAGGCCATTGAACCGCGGCCAAGCAAACGTTTCGCATCGGCGGTTGAAATGGAACAGCGGTACGAGAAAGTCTATCCACTGGCCCTTCGCCATCTGCAGAAGAAGGTAAAATCGTGACTCCTTCTGATTCGGGACTGACACAGTTGGCTTGGCACGAAGTTGAAGGACCAGCGGTTGAGTCCTACGCATTTTGTGGCGGCCAGATCATTGCCTGCATGCAACGTTGTCCGACACGTCAGACATCCCCCAACGAGGATTCGGCGTGCGTGTGGCAGGCGTCGGCTGACCTGGGATTGCTGGCCGTTGCCGATGGCGTTGGCGGCGCAGCAGCTGGAAATCGGGCTTCGCGCGAAATCATTGAACAACTGTTTGCTCACTGCCGCGAAGTAAAATCCGGCCGGCAACGACAGCCGAACGACCTGCGATCGGCCATTCTGGACGCGATTGATGCCGCCAACCAACACATCCTGGACTGGTCCATTGGTGCTGGCACGACGCTAACCGCCATCCAATTCGACGCCGCAACACTTCGCGCCTATCACGTCGGCGACTCAGCAGCAATGTTGGTCAGCAACCGCGGCAACATCAAGTACGCGACGGTCGGTCACGCCCCGGTAGCCCGAGCCGTCGAAATCGGGATGCTGGAGGCCGACGAAGCGCTGGTCCACGAAGACCGCAATCTGATCTCGAACTGCCTGGGGTCGGAATCGATGAAAATCGAAATCGGGCCCCAGCTGTCAATGTCGGCCCGCGACACACTGATCCTGGCGTCCGATGGCCTGTTTGACAATCTGACCGAAGACGAAGTTGCCGAAATCATTCGCAAAGGAAACCTGCGCGACCAGACCGAACAGCTGCTGGCAAACGTCAACCAACGTATGAACGCGCCGACCAGCGAAACAACCCCCAGCAAACCCGACGACCTGTCGATGTTGTTGTTTCGATTGAGTTGAAGTCGATTCATTTCAGTTTGACCCGAACCGGTGAACTTGCCGGCGGTAATAAGTCCGACTCGGGTTAGCTTGAACGGATCGGCGACTGTATTCCAATGCCTGCTGCGGATTGCCCAGCAACGCTTCGACCTCGGCTTTAGTGTCCAGATAACTGGAATTCTTCGGCCTCCGCCGCAAGGCATGATCGACTTCGCGACGCGCCTGTTCCAGGTTTCGCCGCGCACAAACCAGCGTCCAGGCAAAGTTGTTCCGATGAAGCGGCGAGTCGGGGTATTGCTCAAGCAATTGACCGAAAAACTCTGCCTGAACGTCCAAGATTCGATCCACCAGGCCGTCCGCTCCGGCAGGAACAAAAACCTGGAACAGGGTTTCCGCAACTGCTGAATCGCCCGGAGAAAACCTGACGCAGCGATTGGCCCAATATTCGGCCGCTTCACGATCCCCCGCGCGGAACTCGGCTAGTGACAGCGCCAGACACATCGCCTGGGCGTTGTCGACCCATTGATTCAACGTTAACGATTCGACGTTGTTGTTGGCCATCTCATTGAACAATCTGATCGTCGACTGAATCGCTGCCTCGCGATACTGTTGCACATCTTTGGACATCAGGTTTTCAATCAACGCCGGACGGTAGCGTTCGGCCGCTTCCCGAGTCGCCCCCAATCCGCACACGTTCGATTTCAGAAACCAGGTTAATTGCGAATCGCATCCGTATTGCTGAACGTTGGCGACCACCGTCGTCAGACCAATGCTGCGAGAACGCCACATCGACAATGCGCCGAACTTGGCTTCGGCAACGCGATCCGCCATCTCCGCCGATTCGGCGGGATCTTGGTCCGCAAGTCGCTGAAAAATATCTGCTGCGATCATGGCGTTGAAGACAGATCGATTCGAGCGCCAGATTCGATCGTGATACACCACGGAATTTTCCAAGTCACCTTCGATATACTGCAACATGGACCGCATGATTTCAGCTTGCGAACTGCCCAGCTTGATTGCTTCACCGAGCCAATAATCGCGCCTTTCGTCGAGACCGTGCATATCCATTAACTGCATGATCACGGACTCGGTTTGAACGTTGCCCATCAATGGATGGAAACCGCGGAAGCGAGCCAATTCCAGATCAAGATTGAACTCTGGAATGGTGCCCAGGGGCGAATTCACCAATCCGGAAACAACCTTCAGCAGTTGCATTGGATCTGGATACCGCTCCACATAGGCGTTGACGATTGAATCGGACATGTAAAGCCGATCACGAAACAGCTGTTGCGCCAGGTAGGTCGGCGACTGGCCAGGACTGCACAACTCCAGCAACTCCCAGGTCGCTTCAACTTGTTCGTGGGAAACCAACAATTGGAGGACCGTCGTTAACGTGGGAACACTTTCGGGTTCGGACAGGATCAATGCATTGAGCGAATAGCGACCTTCCTCATCGCGACCGAGGCTGAACAGTAAATCGGCTACGTCCACGATTCTGGCTCGCAACAAGTTCCTTTCGGCCAGCAAATTCCGATACTCTCGGGTGCGTCGTTGAGCCACCTCGGTTTCGTTTATTTGTTCGGTCAACTGTTGCATCTTACCGATCGTTTGGTCGACCCAATCGAGACCACTGGCGGGTGTCTCTCCGATTCCGATGCTGTCAAACGCGCGACGATAACGTCGTTGATAAGACAGAAAATCAAACGCATCTTCAGGACTGTCTTCGGGAAGGTAACGATCCACCAGTTCCCAATCCAGCGTTACCAGCCCCAACATCAACAGTTGTCCACGGTGATAATCGATCCCAAACTGATCTTGTTGCTTCGTCGCCGTTTGCAAGCCCTGTTTCAATTCGTCGATCGTCGCTTTGAATCCCGATTCATTCCGTGACACAAACTGCAGCAATGCTCGTTGCGCGGGCAAAATTGGCAGCCGTGCTTTGTCAGCTTGGGCCTGTTCAGGGGGGCCAGAAAGCTTTAGCACCTGCTGCCAATCTCCTGACTCCAGCCACAATAATTTCTGGTACTCTGACTGGAGATCTTCGCTCTTCAACCATTCGCTGACGATCTGAGCGCGGCTGTGTTGGTTCGACATTCGCAGCACATCCAACAGCGCCCCAATCTGTTCCTGAGAGGGAGCGTGACCGTCGTTGATCGCTTGCTGGTAAACCTCGAACTGCTGGTCGACATGGGCGTCAAGCGAACCCAGCGCGTAATGGTAATGATAAAGATCAGCGGGAGACGATTCCCGTGTCAACGGATGTTGGATGGCAGGTTGAACCAGATCCCAACGTTGTTGAGCAAAAGCGGAGGCCAACAAATTGTGAAACTGTTTGGAACTGCTGTTGAACAGAAAACTCTTTTGAGCCGGATAGTCGGAAGCGATGGCTAACACCAAATCTACCTGACCGGACTGGATCATTTCCTGGAACAGTCTGGTCCGGTCATTGGCCTGGGCGACATGAAACTCTTTCCATAACCTGGCTTCACCGCCCGTTAGCTGGGAAATCGGATTGGCCCGGATCAACTCCAGCAATTGTTGTGCGCGGGAGGCAATCTCCAGATTGCTGGACCGAGTTGCCTGTTCAATCGCTGCTCTCGCCGCCAAGCCCATCTTCAGCAGTTTTGCGGTGGCTTGTTGCCGCAAGTCGAATTCGTTGGCACCCAGTTGATCAATCAGGGAAGCGACATCGTCCTGCGGTGCGACCGTTTCGTTCTGCTGTGTCGCTGCTGCGGCACCCGAGAAGGTCAACGAGAGCCATGCCATCAACAGCAAGGTGGCTAAAGTAGTGCGGCGCATCAACCAATCTCTTCAGAACACGTTTCCAACCAACTCGCGAACAGCAAATCTAGTTTAACGGATTCCTGCCGCAGGTCGAAACGCGCTGAATTGAATCGCCAGATGTTTCGAACGCCCGTCGATTCAATAGCGTTTCGCCGGTGTGCTGCCAGACCGAGCAGATCGAAGATTTGGACGAATCGCTTGCGCCTGCTGGCGTGACTCCTGCTGAATCTGTTCCATTTCCTGACGGATCGCGTCCCATTGGGCAGAGCCTTCCTGCTGGACTTCGCCAGATTTCCCCTTGAACCATGAACTGGTTCGACTGGCCATATTCTTCGTCGACTCAGACATCCGCTGGAACAAACTAGGAGCCGTGGGGTCTCGTTCGGGCAGCCATTGAGGACGCTTGAACAATCCTGCCGAGCCACCGGCAGGTCGTTCAAATTTCGGCAACTCAATTTTAGGCAGGTTCAATTTCG
>CAZJEK010000076.1:0-20184 GCA_964545005.1 uncultured Pirellulaceae bacterium | reverse complement strand
AATCGTGGTGGCTTCCGCAACGGCCAGGTTGGCGGATGCTTCGCGGACGGTGATCGAATTGCTGGGGCCTTGCAGGTTGTTGAAAATCGCAACGTGGGAGGCCGGCATGTTGGGCAGGTACTTGAGCAGCCACAACGGTTCGACTTCGGGTTTCCCCTGTTCGGCCCATTGCGAAAAATCAAACTCACCTGATTCAGTCAGGCATTTGCGGATCCCGGCTGCGTAATCGTCGGGGTGGGTCATGATGTAGTCGCTGCCAAACACGGTTCCAAAGCGGGCTGGATCGACATCATCAGCGGTCAAGCCTGCATCGGCGAAGGCCAGTTGGGCAGCCGCGACTCCCAATTTGATGTCGCGACACATCAGTTTCAGTCCACGTTTGATCTGGCGTTTCAGCTGTTTGTCCAGCTCGCCAAAGTCTTCGATCTCCCCAGTGAACTGCGAACACTGGCCACCAACATCACTGGGGAAGTGTTCGGTTGGAACAGCGTCCATGATGCAAACGCCGCTTTGGCCGGCAGACAGGGCTTGCCAAAGCTCGGAACAGGAATGGCCCAAGGGGCTGATCAAGCCCATACCAGTAACGACGACGCGACGATCAGACATGGTCAATTGAAAACAGAAAACGGGGTCAAGGCACAGCAGTTCAGGAACTGCGAGTCACTATTCTAGGCCCAAGGGGCAGGAATCGTCGAGGTATCTCGGTTCGATTATCGGTTGATCCGCTGCAAGATTCCCGGCTGATTGGCGGTCTGGCCAACCGTGGCTCCCGTTGCCGGGCCTCGATAGTCGATAAACAGCAAGGCATCGGCGCGTTTGTTGGAATCGGTCAGGCCTGGTAAGCGGAAACCATTGGTCCGTGCCTCTGGTTCTGGGCTGGCCACCACCCCGCAGCTCAACACCAGCACCTGGTCACTGGGCCAGCGAAAACGTTCGTGCAGCCGCCAGCTGACCAGTTGAGGAATCTGCAGGTTCATCGGCTGCGTACCAGCAGCGGTTGGCACGTCGACGCGGACATTGCTCAATTTTTCGACCTGGTCGACGTCGCACTTGATGGTGGCTTCGATGGACTGGTTGTCGACCGAAGTCAAGCAGCTCAATTGCAGGCGATAGCCTTCGTTCAGGCTGGTCATTAGCGGTTGGAAGTTGGGCGTCTGGTTGGGCGTCCATCGCAGGTTGCGAATGAACTGGACGGGCCGAGTCTTGTCCAGGGTGAAGGATTGGCCGTCGTGGTTGGTCAATCGTCCACCGCTGTGCTGGCGATAGTCCGATCGTTTGCTCAGCTGGCCCATCAGGATCGCGGCGTTTTCTTTCGAGATCAGCCAGGCCTCAACGCCTGGTGATTTAACGTCGATCGGTTGCAACATCGTGTAGGCTTGGGTTCGCCAATTGGGTTTGCCCACCGTGACCAGGCTGACATCGATCGTTTGTACCTGTCCTCGGGTTCTGACGAATCGATCAACCACGCTTTTCACGACTCTTTGGATTTCCGGGGTGTGGTAAACGATCAGTTTGTCCTGGTCGACGTTCAGAATTCCCAGCGGAGGCGTGAACCACATTTCGTTGCCGGTTTCCCGCAAAACCCAGTCCAGGATGGCTTGTTCCGGGTGTGGTGTCGTCTTGATTTGCGAGGTGTAGGGACGGATGTCGTATTCTCGCCAGACTTGGCCGGCGTCCTGAGGCAGCTGGTCCATCGTCCGGCCGACTTGAGTGATTTCCGGCTGCGCAGGCTGGTCTGGTTGCTCAACAGCAACCTTGGCAGTGCGAATCGAATTGCCATTGTCGTTCAGATCAACCGCTGGAGTCGAAGGTCCAAACGATGGGCGCCAGGGGCTGGAGCCGTCTCGTGTGGGATTGTTGATTTGGGCGGATGCGGTTGCATGCGCAATGAGCGACAGGACGATGATTGACAAAACTGAGGTGGGGCGAGAAAGGGGCATGGTAGCCTCGTGATAAAGGAGTGCCGGGTCGCGGGAGTATAGGAACATCAGGAAAACGCACCAAGACGAGTTGTCAGGCTACTTTTGCGTTGTTTCTATTGGATCTGGGGCCGATTTCCGTTGACGGGCAGGGTTCGGCCCGGTATTATTTGCAGAATCTCGGAGAAATATGCATTCCAACAGCTTCCGGTGTGCGCACTGGAAGCCGTTTTTGTAGGTATTTGCCCGGGTTTGAGTATTTAAAAGACAACGACACCCAGTCGTACGACGATTACATCCACTGCTTAGACCGGCAGGCGAACCATGGAAATGGCGGAGTTCATCGTGTTATAGACCAGACGAAACACGTTCAATCTTGAACCAAACGGTTCAGGCTCGTTGAAGGCGTCCGTCCAGGTCCTGGATCTGGGGATGTCACTGTTGTCCGGCGGGGAACGCAGCGGTGTTCGGATTTTCCGAACGCAGAAGTTGCGGGATCCGGCGGTATTTTTGTTTTGGCCTGCGAAAAATTGACGACTCGGGACAATCTCAAGTATCCGATAGATTGAAAAAGTTATGAACGCCAGCGAAGTTTTGCGAATTGTCGATTCCTTGCATCGCGAAAAAAACATCGAGAAGGAAATTGTTTTTCGCGCGATTGAATCCGCCCTGGTCTCGGCTGCGCGAAAGCATTTTGGCGACGATGCAGACATTGAGTTCATCATCGAGCGTGATTCGGGGCAGATCGCCGGACGCTGCGGTCAGGAAGAATTGGATTACGAAGAAGTGATCGGGCGGATCGGCGCTCAAACAGCCAAGCAAGTCATTATTCAAAAGGTTCGCGAAGCCGAGCGGGATTCGCAGATCGATGAATTCAGCGAAATACTTGACGATATCGTCACCGGGACCGTCAATCGTTCCGACAGCCGTGTCACCACGGTCACGATCAGTCAGGTGGAAGCCATTCTCCCTCGGGGTGAACAGATCCCAGGTGAAACTCACCAGGCTGGCGACCGAATCCGGGCCCTGGTGACGGAAGTCAAACCACAGGGAAATCGCGTCAAAGTCGTTCTCAGCCGGACGCGTCCGGTCTTTGTAAAACGGTTGTTTGAGAGTGAGATCCCTGAAATCGCCGATGGTGTGATTACGATTAACGCCATTTCCCGGGAACCCGGCTACCGATCGAAGGTCGCGGTCAGCAGCATCGATTCCAAGGTCGACTGCGTGGGTGCGTGCGTCGGGGTTCGTGGGAACCGGATCAAGGTGGTGATTGACGAATTGGCTGGGGAACGCATCGATATTGTTCGGTTTGATTCCGATCCGATGGTGATGATTCCCAATGCTTTGCAACCGGCCGAAGTGGATGAAGTGATTCTGTGCCGCATGATGGGCCGCGCGATCGTCCTGGTTCGCGAGGATCAGTTGTCGCTGGCAATCGGTAAGCGCGGTCAGAATGTCCGCTTGGCCAGTCGGTTGTGCAACTGGGACATCGAGATCATGACCCAGGCGGAACTGGAGCAGCAAATCGACAAGGCCGTGACAGGTTTTTGCAGTCTTGAGGGCGTTGACGAAGAGCTGGCCAATAAGTTGGTCGGTGAGGGTTACCTGTCCTATGACGACCTGTCGGTGATCGAACCCGATGACTTGATGGCCATGGGAGGCATCGACGAAGAACAGGTTGATGCGATTGTCGAACAAGCTGAAACACTGGCTGAAGAAGCTGAGATTCGTGAAGCCGAATTGAAACGAGCCAAGAAAGCTGCCGCTGAAGAAGCGCGGCGGCGTGAAGAAATGGAACAGGCCCAGGCACGTGCTTCCGCCGACGAAGAGCAGGCGTCTGCGGCCCCGGCTGAGTCAGGGGAATCGCCCGACCAGCCCCAGCAGGATGAGCAAACCGCCGACAGCGATGTCGCCGAATCAGGAGAAACCGCTTCCTGATTGAATGCCATGCAATCCAACCCGATGGTGTCCTCTCCGAAATGCAAACCGGCGTTTTCGGACTGTCGTGAGGACAATTGATGTAACACAGTTTTTGATTGAGTTGGCTCATTGACGAGCCATAACGAAAAGGAAGGCCACGCCTCGTGCCCGTACGCATCTACGCGTTTGCGAAAGAACTCGGACTTGATAACAAGTCGTTACTGGATATTTGCGAGAAAGCAAATATCAAAGGAAAAGGGTCTGCGCTAGCCAGTCTCGACGATGACGAAGTCGCAACCATTCGTCAGTTCCTGGAAAAAGACGATGTGGTCAGCGAACCTGAGCCAGCGGAACCAACTGCACCCGTTCGCCCGCGTCAAACCAAGACCAAAAAGATCGAAGAGATCGTTGCGCCCAAGCGGCCGCAATCGGTGGAAACCGAATCCGATCCCGTCGTCGATCAGGAGCCTGACGAAACGGAATCCGAGGTGGTCGAGCCTGCCGAAACAGTGGCAGCGGCTGACGAATCGGCTGAGCCGGTAACGCAGGATGAACCGGAGATCGAACGGCCTACCAAGCCAAATGAGATTACCGGAGGTGGGTTGCACGGCCGTGTCAAAGGCGGCGTCTCCAAGCCTGTGCGGACGTTGAAAAAAGATACCGATGAACCCGGTCGTCCGATGTCGCCACGGCGACCATCAGGTCCCAGAAAGCTCCGCGACCTGGACCAGCCCAAGGCGGGCAGTGGCAAGTCACAGGACAAGTCGAAAAAGAAACCGGCTGCCGCCATTCGCGTGGCTGCCATGCCCAACGTGGAGCAGCCCAAGGTCAAATCGACCGAACCTGAGGTTAAAGTTCAAAAGCCGGATATCGCCTTGCCTCAAGATGCAATCAAAAGCGTCAAGGCCGGTGGCGGTGCTGCTCCCCTGGAGCATCTCACCAAGTCGAAATCCAAAAGCAAACGCAAGGGCAAGGGCGACGACGAAAGCGAGATCCTGGGCGATATGCCCGGCCGCAAACCGTCGTCCACTCGTCGACGCTCAATGGTCGACGAAGGGATGGGCACCCGTCCCAATCGTCGCCGTACCGGCGGTGGTGGTGCGCGTCGGCCTTCGCCGTACCGGCGTCGACGCAGTCGCTCGGGACCGTCGGTCAACACGGCCGCGCCTCGTAAAGACAGTGTCGTGTTGCAACTTCCCTGCACCGTTCGCGAAGTCTCTGAAGCCGCCGGTGTCCCAGCCGTTCAGGCTTTGCTGACGATCAAACAGTTGGGCGATGAGTCCCGCAAGACGATCAACTCGGTCCTTGAGGACGAGATGGTCGAGCTGTTGATTGAGCACTTTGATGCCAGCGTGGAACTCCGTGAACAACAGTCACTGGAAGATGAAATTCTGGCTCAGTTCGATTTCGAAGAAGAGGATCCCGAAAAACTTCAGCCTCGTCCGCCGATTGTGACCTTCCTGGGGCACGTTGACCACGGAAAAACATCGTTGCTCGACGCTCTGATCGGAATCGATGTCGTGTCCGGTGAAGCTGGCGGGATTACTCAGCACATTCGAGCCTACCAGATTGCCAAAGGCGAGCAACGGATCGCATTTGTCGATACGCCGGGCCACGAGGCTTTTACCGAGATGCGTGCCCGAGGTGCCAACGTCACCGACATTGCCGTACTGGTCGTCGCTGCCGATGACGGCATCATGCCGCAAACCGAGGAAGCGATCAGTCACGCGAAAGCGGCCGGGGTCCCGATCGTCGTGGCGTTGAATAAGATCGATTTGCCGGGTGTTACGGCTGACAAGGCCATGCAGGATCTGGCCACTCACGAGTTGTTGCCCAGTGAATGGGGTGGCGATACGGAAGTGATCAAGACCAGTGCCACTCAAGGCACCGGGTTGGATGACCTGTTGGAAACCATTCTGGTAACCGCTGAACTGCACGAGTATACGGCTAATCCGGAACGTCCTGCGTTCGGGACCTGCCTGGAAGCCGAACAGCAGTCCGATCGCGGTGTGGTGGCGAAATTGCTGGTCCAATCCGGAACGCTGAACGTCGGCGATGTGATCGTCTGCGGACCGGCGTACGGTAAAGTCAAAGCCATGCACGACACGTTGCATCCCAAGAAGAAACTCCAGTCAGCCGGTCCTTCGACTCCCATCAATTTGACCGGTCTGGATGAAGCTCCCGGTGCCGGTGACAAATTCTTTGTTGTCGACGATGTCGCCAAAGCACGTGAATTGGCTGAACAGCGAAAACACGAAGGTCGTGTTGAAATGGTCGGCGGGCGAACCGTCGAAACGTCGTTGGAACGGTTCCAGGAATTGCTGGAATCCGGCAGCCTGGCCCAGGCTACTGACGAAGTGGTCACGTTGAACCTGATCATTCGCGCCGACGTAAAAGGTTCGATCGAAGCGATCCAGAAAGAGCTCGGCAAGATCACCCACCCCGAAGTCGAAATCAAAGTGCTGCAGGCGCTGGCCGGTGGTGTTTCGGTGGGCGACGTTCGCCTGGCCCAGGCTTCCAATGCCGTCATCGTTGGATTCAACGTCGTCGCCAATGAGGAAGCTCGTTCGCTGGCCGAAGAAACCGGCGTGGAAATTCGACGGTACGACGTGATCTACAAGATTACGGATGACCTCAAGGCCACACTCGAAGGTCGACTTAAGCCGGAAGAGCAAGTTGTTGAATCTGGGATGGCGATGATTCTGCGGACGTTCAACATTGCCAAGTCTGGAACAATCGCCGGTTGCCGCGTGATGCGTGGCACCGTCCAACGTGATTGCCGCATGCGTGTAATCCGGGACCAGACCGTGATTGGTGATTATCCGATCGAATCGCTGAAACGCGAAAAAGACGATGTCAAGGAAGTCCAACGTGGCATGGAATGCGGTATCAAACTGGAAAAGTTCAACGATGTCAAAGAAGGCGATACGCTGGAAGCTTATCGCATCGAGGAGATCGCGCGAACGCTGTAATCGGCTGACGATCGTTCGCTTTCTGATGCGAACGATCAACGCTGGTATCCATTGAATTGTTTGAACCTGAAAGCACTTGCGATGAGTTCCCGTCGAGTTTTAAAGGCCGCCCAGGCCATTCGAGAAGTCGTCAGCATGGCGATCCTGACCGACATCAAAGACCCCCGCGTCCGCGATGTGACGGTCACCATGGTTGAGGTAACTCCGGATATGCGGCAAGCCAAAATCAATGTTTCGGTGATGGGCGACGAGAAAAAGCAGAACCTGTGTCTCCGTGGACTGCAAAATTCACGTGGATTTCTGCAACAGAAAATCGGCAATCGCGTCGACACCCGCTATACCCCGCGGCTGGAGTTCGTGCTTGATAAGGGGCAGGCAAATGCCATGGCGGTGACTCGGATTCTGGAAGAGGTCCTGCCCAGGGAACGTGAGGATTCGGACGCTCCGGAGCCCGTGACGGATGCTCCACCAGCCCCAGAAAATGAATCTCCATCAGACGAAGTGACTTAATTGGAATTCTGATTATCCTGTCTGTGCACGCCATCGACTGACTGTTGCCAATTCCGGCTATCCACCAACCTATCGCTGAACATGTCTGCCAAAAAACGAAACGACCTGATCACCAAACTGTACAAGGTCTGCAAAAAGCAATACCAGTATCAGAAACCGCCTTCTAATCGAACCGTGCTCGAACACATGCTGTACGGGTGCTGCCTGGAGAACTCGACCTTTGAGGCAGCTGACGAGACGCTGGCCAAGTTACAGGAAAACTACTGCGACTGGAATGAAGTTCGGGTGACGACCGCGGACGAGTTGGCGGAGGTTGGGAAATCGTTGACCGAGCCTCGCGCAGCGGCGATGAGTGTCAAGCGGACCTTGTTCGGCATTTTTGAGAAGTACTTTCAATACGACATCGACTTTCTGAAAAAGGAAAATCTCAGTAAAGCGGTTGAAGCATTTGAGAAATTCAAAGGCGTTTCTCCCTTCGTGGTATCGTATGTGGCCCAAAACGGACTCGGCGGACATTCCATTCCGCTGGACCGATCGATGCTCAGCCTGTTTTACGTCCTGGGGATCATCAGCGAAGACGAGGCCATGGAAGGTAAAGTTCCAGGCCTGGAGCGAACAATTCCCAAAGCCAAAGGGGCTGAGTTTTTTGTCGTGGTGCACCAGTTGGCAGTGGCCTTCGCCACGACTCCGTTCAGCAATTCGGTCCGTAAGGTTTTGACGGATATCAATCCGGATGCCAAGGAGCGGTTTCCCAAACGGGCATCCCGCAAGAAGTCGTCGACCAGCAAGTCGTCCGATTCAGCAGAAACGAGTGACTCGGCCAAGAAAGCAACCAAGGCCACGACCAAGAAAAAAGTGACCAAGAAAAAAGTCACCAAATCGACCAAAGCGTCGGCTAAGAAAACAACCAAAAAGAAAACCTCAAAGTCAACCAAGAAGAAAACGGCTCGCAAAACGACGACCAAGAAAAAGTCGGCAACCAGGAAGCTGTCCAAAAAGAAGCCGCGTTGATCCAGGCTCTGGACTTTAGGGAAACCCGATACGTAACGAGGAGCGAGAGATGGCTGGTCACAGTAAATGGGCCAACATTAAGCACAAGAAAGCGGCGACGGACGCCAAACGCGGCAAGATGTGGAGCAAGTTGTCCAAGGCCATCATTGTCGCGGCAAAACAGGGGGGCGGTGATCCCGCTGCCAATATCCGTTTGCGAACGGCGATCGCGGATGCCAAAGCCGTCAGCATGCCCAAGGACAATATCGAACGGGCGATTCGTAAAGGTGCTGGCGAATCAGACGGTGACAACTACGAAGAAATCATTTACGAAGGCTACGGCCCGGCTGGCGTCGCAGTGATGTGCGATATCCTGACCGATAATCGCAACCGAACCGCCCCCGAACTTCGCAAGCTGTTTGAAAAAGCCGGTGGCGAAATGGGACGCACGGGTTGCGTCAGCTACCTGTTCGATCGCAAAGGACTGTTTGTGATTGACGGGCAAGCCTACCCGGAAGAAAAAGTGATGGAAGTCGCGCTCGAAGCCGGTGCCGAAGATTTCAGTCAGCAGGACGGCAACTTCGAAGTCATCTGCGATCCCGACGCCTACTCGGATCTCTGCGACGCGTTGGAAGCGGCCGAAATCGAATGCCTGTCCAAACAAGTGACTCGCATTCCCCAGAACACCGTCGATCTGGATGTCAGTGATGCCAGCAAGGTATTGAAGCTGATGGAGGCACTCGACGATCACGACGACGTGCAAGCGGTTTCGTCGAACTTCAATATTTCAGATGAAGTGATGGCGCAAATCGATGATGAGTAGACGGCGCCGGAATTGAAATCTTAAATCTGAAATCTCAAATTTCACATCTCAGATTTCAAATCTCACTTGGCACCGTACACGGCTGCCATCTGGCCTGGGCCGAAGACAGCCGTGTCCAGTTGCTGGCGATTATTTCAGCGCCGTTTCGATGGCTTCCTTGAATTTGTCGCTGGAAGGTTTCTCGCTGGAAGGGAATCGCGCGATCGGCTTACCGCTTTTGTCGATCACGATCTTTTCGAAGTTCCATTTGACGGGACCTTTACCCTTGGGTTGCAGATCCAGGGAAGTCAGGTACTCGTACAGCTCGCATTGGTTGTCTCCTTTGACGTCGACTTTGCTCAGCATGTCGAACTTGACGCCATAATTCACTTCGCAGAATTCAGCGATCTCCTCATTGGTGCCTGGTTCCTGCCCGCCGAACTGGTTGCAGGGAACGCCGACGACTACCAAGCCCTGGTCCTTGTATTTTTCGTAAACCGCTTGAAGGTCCTTGTATTGCGGCGTATAGCCACAGCGGCTGGCAACGTTGACGAACACGACGGCTTTGTCTTTGTATTTTTCGGCAAGCGAAATTTCCTTGCCGTCGATGGCCTTCATCTTGAAGTTAAGTGCCTCGGGCGCATCATCCTGAGCGGAAGTTGTCGAGACCATTGCCAGTGACAGCACCAGCAAGCCGAGAATTGTCGATTGAAACATGAGTGACTCCATGTGGAAAGCATTGTTGGGAAGGCGGGGAAACCCCGCAGGCTTGAAAGTATAACCTCTGCTCAACCGCGGATTGGTTCAAGAGCTAACAGCTGTCAGGCGGAGGCGGTTTGAAATACGAAAAATGAGGGTCAGGGTTCAGCTGCGAAAATTTTTTCGACACCCTCCCGCTCGCGGGAGGGTCGAGCCATAGCGAGGGGAGGGGGTTAGAATTCCCTCTCCGGCCCTGACAGGCCGACTCGGCCGACTCTCCCGAGGGAGAGTATCTACCTCCAGCCCGCCAATTGGAAATGTCAGCGTCTCCGCGAAAGTTTCCGAATCGGAGTTTCGCGCCACGCGATCAAAACCTCAGCCGTTCCGCTGCCTGGTTTCCGCTGGCGACGCAAAACGGGATGCCTACGCCGTGGTAACTGTTGCCAGCTAATTCCAATCCGGGTAGATCTGCCACCAGGCGTTCAATTCTGGCCACCCGCTGGGCGTGGCCCATCGTATACTGCGGCATTCGCCCAATCCATTTGACGATCTGAGCGTGATCCGGATCGCCTGTCAAACCCAACCATTGATCGACTTCCGCCACCGCTTTGCCAGTCAATGACTCAGCATCCTCCTGGACCAGTTCGGGACGCATCGCGCCGCCGAAAAAACAGCGAATGACCAAACGGTTGGCCGGGATGCCGTGCTGGAATTTGTTGTTGGAGAAACTCAACGCGATCGCATCGCGTTGCAGGTAGTCGGGGATCACGATTCCGTAACCTTCAAAATCGCGTTGGAGCTGGGAACGGGAAATCTGCAGCACAACGATCGCGGCACTGGCAGCCGGAATCGTGGCCAAGCCCATCGCCAGCGGATGGCAAGCGGAGCTCAGTACCCGGGCTGCGGGTTGAGCGCCGATCGCAATCACCACCCCATCGGCAAGCTCCCTTCCGGACCTTGAATCAGCAGACGAACCGGTACCGGTCCATTCAATCGACCACCCTGCCTGTGTACGTTGCAGTTGAGTCACTCGGCGGTTCAGTTGTACCGTCTCGGGACCAAGTTTTTCAATCAATCGATCGGTGATGCGTTGGATACCTCCATCGATCGAGCGAAACAAACCATACCGGGCTCCACTGGTGGTCGACGGAGCGGTTTGGTGTTCGGCGGCGGCAATCAGACTGCCGTGCTCCTGTTCCAGTTTCAGAAACCGATCCATCGTGGCTTGCATGCTTAACGAGTTGGGGTCGGCCGTGTAGATGCCGGCAGCCAGCGGTTGGATCAAACGTTCGAAGACTTCCCTGCCAAATCGACGCGTCGCGAACGCTTCCAGGCTCTCGTCTTGAGAGTCTGTTTTGCGGGGGATCTCACGCTCTTGCAGAAAGCGTGTTTTGCCGGCCTCGGTCAACAGCGGTGATTGGAGCACGGCATCGATGTTACCGGGCAGCATCAATGAGAAACCCGCCGGAACCGGTTCGATTCCAGTTTCTGCTGCAATGTAGGCGCGGTTGTCGACCGGTCTGGCGGTCACCAGTTGGTCTTCCAGATCCAATTCACGGCACAAGTCGATCGCCGCGGGCGGGTCGATGGAAAACATGTCCGCTCCCAGTTCGAAATTGCCGACCGGGGCGGCTGTCGAATGCAGCAATCCGCCGGTCCGAGCTGACTGTTCGAACAAGGTGACATCGACATCGTGGCTGCTTCGTTGCAGGCGAAAAGCGGCTGTCAAACCAGCAATGCCAGCTCCGATGACAACGACTTTACGGCGAGCAGACATGCGCTACATGAACCTCGCGGCGCAAAAATGCTGGGGGTCGATATGGGGTGTTTCACCCAGCATCAGTTCTTTGATCAGCTTGCCGGTTCCGGCGCCCATGCTCAAGCCCAACATGTTATGGCCAGCGGCGATCCAGACGTTTCGCATGGCGGGACTGCGATCAATAATCGGTTTTCCGTCCCACGTCATCGGCCGCCAGCCAAACCAGGTCTCCTCAACCGGGTCACAGTATGGATCGTGCAAGTATTTCTCGGCCGCGTCTCGTAGCAATTGCAATCGTTTGGGATGGATGCTGGTATCGTATCCGACGAACTCCATCGTCGATCCAATTCGGTAACCAGATTGCATGGGGGTAATCGCAACGTGGCTGTCTTCAAAGATGATCGGGATTTTTGGCATGCGAGCTGGCTTGGGCATTGTCAGCGAGTACCCCTTGCCCGGTTCGATCGGAACCTTCAAACCCAGATGTTGATTCAGCATCGGAGTCATCGCTCCGGTGGCGACAACGAAATGGTCGGCGTCAAGCGACTGGGCACCGGACAAGATCGAGCGGGCGGAACCGTTTTCGACGGCAAAGTGGTCAACGCCAAATTGTTCGACCACCTGCAGTCCACGCGCTTCCAGGTGACGACGAACTTCCGACATTAACCGATCCGGTCGCAAGTGGCAGTCGCCAGTATAGTGCCAGCCGCCACCGAAGCCAGGTTTGATCGCCGGCTCCAGTTCGACCAGCTGCTGGCCGTCGTACGGTTGGGCGGCGACACCAAAATGCTCGCGTAACAGGGAGTCAGTTTTGCCGTAGTTCTCAAACTCTCGCGCGTGGTCAAATACGAACAATAACCCGACTTCCTGCCACTCGCATTGCAGGTTGTGTTCGTGGATCAGGTCCCGATAAACCTGTTGGGAAGATTGCAATAACTGGTGGCGGCCCTGTCCCGCTTGCAGCATGTCGCGCCGATTGCAGCGCCGCGCGAACTTCAAAAACCAGCTGGCAAAATCAACCGACATCCGAGGCGTGATCGCAAACGGCGAGTTCGGTTTCATCATTGCCTTCAGCGTTCGCGTGATTGCACCAGGCTGGGACAATGGCAATACGTGACTGGGTGAAATGTAGCCGCAGTTGGCATGAGAACAGGCGGCGCCGTAACGATCGCGGTCAACAATCGTGACCCGGCAGCCAGCGTCGATCAGGTGCCAGGCGCACATTGCGCCGATCACGCCACCACCGATCACAACCACGTGGTCTCCTGATTTGGCATTCATGAAGGGATCCCCAGGCAGAATGGATCGTCGGGGTTGAGAATCAGTTGTGCTTCGCCAGTTACGAACGCGGTGCCGCTAATGGTAGGGATAATCGAGGGCGTGCCGGCCTGGTCTGGCCCAGGTTGGTAGCTGCCAGTAAACGTACTGCCGATCACGCTTTCCTGATACCAATTCTGACCTGGTTCCAGTTTGCCATCGGCGGCCAGGCAAGCCAGTTTGGCGCTCGTTCCGGTTCCACAGGGGCTGCGGTCGTACGCTCCGCCGGGACAAAGTACGAAATTTCGACTGTGATGGGACGGCTGGGCAGGCGGGCCAAACAATTCGATGTGGTCAATCCAGGCTCCATCGAGCCCCGTGATCCCCTGGTCAGACAAGGCTTGCCGAATCATCAACGTGGTTCGTGTCAGCTGGTCGACGTTGGCGACGTCCAAGCGGTAACTTGGTTGTTTGACCAGAAAAAACCAGTTACCGCCCCAGGCGACGTCACCGTTGACTTCACCAATTTCGGGAACTTCGATTTTGACATCCGTCAACAATCGATAGCTGGGCACATTCTGGATCGTCGTCTCGTTGCCGTTGATCACAGCGGTAACGTTTCCCACTGGCGTTTCAATGGTGTGACTGCCGTCGTCGATTCTTCCCAGGTATTTCAGTGTGCTCATCAACCCGATCGTGCCGTGACCGCACATCCCGAGGTAGCCCTGGTTATTGAAAAAGATGATTCCAGCGGTGCTGGCGCGATCGGTGGGTTCCACCAATAATCCTCCCACCAGCACGTCTGAGCCACGAGGCTCCATTACCACAGCGCGGCGGATATCGTCGAACTTATGCCGAAAAACCTTGACTCGATCGGACAACGGTCCTGGTCCCAGGTCAGGCCCACCGTCGACGATGATCCGGGTGGGTTCTCCAGCGGTATGAGAATCGATGACTTGGATCTGGTCGGGCATGTTGCAGTTGGAACGAGTCCTGTTAGGTTGGTGAACTTGATAGTTGTACGCGAAACCCGGGGACTGATACAGTGCACCAAGTCTTGATCAATGGCAAGTGGCAGGATTCACATTCGAGCGGAACATTTCAGGCAGCCAATCCGGAAACCACCGACACGTTGGAAGATGCGTTCCCGATCAGCAACTGGGAGGATGTTGACGCAGCGCTGACCGCGGCTTCCGAAGCGTTCGTTCAACTGAGGGAAATGCCGGGCGATCGAATCGCGGCTTTCCTGGAAACCTATGCCGATGGCATCGAGGCCGATTCGGAACGGATTCGTTCGACGGCCAATCGTGAAACGGGGCTGCCGTTTGATTCCCGGCTGGTCGGAGAATTGGCGCGGACCACTGGTCAACTGCGACAGGCTGCCGCGGCTGCCAGAAATCAAACCTGGCGTCATCCGACGATTGACACCGACAACAATATTCGCTCGTGCCGAGGCCCGCTGGGACCCGTCGCGGTATTTGGCCCCAACAACTTTCCGCTGGCATTCGGCAGTGTATCCGGGGGAGATTTTGTCGCTGCAATTGCCGCTGGAAACCCGGTGATCGCCAAAGCGAATCCGATGCATCCATTGACAACCTGCTTTCTGGCGGAAGCTGCTGCCAGCGCCGCCGATGCTGCCGGTTTGCCAGCGGGCACGGTCCAGTTGATTTATCACATGGAGTACGACGACGGCGAGCGAATGATCCGTGACCCGCGGCTGGCATCGGTAGGCTTTACCGGCAGTCGTCGTGGTGGCCTGGCTTTGAAGAAGGTTGCCGATGAAGTTGGTAAACCAATCTATCTGGAACTGTCTTCGGTAAATCCGATTGTGATTCTGCCGGGTGTGATTGCCGAACGCGCTGAAGAAGTGGCCGAAGAATTGACCGGCAGTTGCGTGATGGGGGGCGGGCAGTTCTGCACCAATCCAGGTTTGGTAATCGTGCACTCGGGGGAATTGTCGGAAAAACTGATCGCTTTGACAGCTGCCAAAATGCAGGCGGCACCGGTTGGAACGCTGTTCTCCCAGTCGGGACAGATCGCATTGGCGGATTCTGTTAACCGTTTAAAACTGGCCGGAGCGAAATTGATCTGTGGCGGCGAACCAAATGTCAACGACGGTTTCAGTTACTCCAATACCGTCTTGCAAGTCGACGGGGCGCAATTCCTGGAGCATCCAGCTGAATTGCAAACCGAAGCCTTCGGTGCGTCCACGTTGTTCGTCGTGGTTGATTCTACCGACCAAGCCGCTGAAGTCATCCAGCAGCTCGAAGGCAATCTGACCGGCTGTTTTTATTCGTCAGCCGATGGCAGTGACGATGCCGCTTACGATCGCCTGGCGCCTTTGCTGCGGCAGCGGGTGGGGCGATTGATTAATGACAAGATGCCGACTGGAGTTGCGGTCAGCCCGGCGATGAACCACGGTGGTCCGTTCCCGGCAACTGGGCACCCAGGATTTACAGCCGTGGGACTGCCGGCTGCCATTGATCGGTTTACGATGTTGCAATGTTACGACAACGTGCGACCGCATCGCTTGCCCGCCGTACTTCAGGATCCTGCCATGAAAGGTGTCGTCCGTTTGATTGACGGACACTGGACCGACCGGGCCGTTAACGAAAGTGCGTAAGTCAGGCACGATTCGTCAACGATTCAATCTTTGGTTAAACTGTTGGTTTTGAGAATCCCGGCAAAGGACCGATATGTTTCAACTTTGGCAATCGATTGCGCTTTGGAAACGGGTTTTGATCGGTCTGGTGATCGGGTTGGCAATTGGATTGCTGTTGCGATACGGGATGCCGGACGGAACGACGATCGTCGACGGTCAGGAGCAAGCGGTCAACGGTGAAGATCGTGCCGCCTACATTGGTGAGACGTATGTCTATCCATTTGGTCAGGCATTCATTCGGTTGATCAAGATGTTGATCGTGCCGCTGATCGCGACGACGCTGGTGGCCGGTGTGACCGCGATGGGCGATCCGAAAAAATTGGGCTCCCTGGGGGCTCGCACGATGACCCTTTATTTGTTGACGACGTTTTTTGCCGTTTCCATTGGGCTGGGAATGGGGACGTTGTTTCAACCCGGAGTTGGTGTCGACTATCAAGTCGCTGACAGCCAGTCGGTCAGTGAAGTCGAAGGCAAGATGGATGCGGCGGCCAACGCCGGTACATTGACAGATCGACTGCTGGCCATCATTCCTGAAAACCCGGCCGCGGCGATGGCCCAGGGCGATGTCTTGCCGATCATCTTTTTCAGCATCATGGTCGGCGTCGGGATTCTGGTCGTCGGGCCACCGGCTGATCCGGTGAAAGTCTTTTTTGATGCTGCGGCCGAGGTCGTGATGAAGATCACGGTGCTGGTGATGGAGCTGGCCCCTTACGGTGTTGCCGCGTTGATGATCTGGGTCATGGCAACTAAGGGGGTCGGGATTCTGACGAACCTGGCCTGGCTGGCGTTTGCTTTGTATCTAACTTGCGTCATTCACATCCTGCTGGTTTACGGTGGGCTGATCGTACGAGGCATCCTGGGGTTACCCATGATCCAATTCTTTCGAGGTGTCGCTGATGCGCAGGGTATCGCTTACTCAACCGCTTCCTCGAGTGCCACGTTGCCGGTATCGATTTCCTGTGCCGAAAAAAACCTGGGCGTGAAGAAATCGGTCGCCGCGTCGGTGCTGCCATTGGGGGCCACGATCAACATGGACGGGACGGCGATTTACCTGGGCCTGGTGGCGTTGTTCGGTGCCCAGGCGTCCGGCGTCGAAGTAACGCTCACGCAGTACTTGATGGTCGCGTTGACCGCGACGCTGGTTTCCATTGGGGCGGCCGGGATTCCTTCGGCAGGTTTGCTGTTGGCTGCGACCGTGATGGAAGTGGTCGGGCTGACGTCGGAGCAGTCGATCGCCGTGATCGCTTTCATCTTTCCTTTTGATCGGTTGTTGGACATGATGCGAACGGCCACCAATGTTACCGGTGACCTGGCCGTGGCCTGTGCGGTGGCCAAGTGGGAAGGCGCGTTGGACGAGGATCAATTCCGCGCCGAATCGGTAACCTGATCGTTTTGGTTGGTTATTCGATCCAGCCGCCGCCCAGAACGCGGTCGCCGTCGTAACAAACGACGGCTTGCCCCGGCGCAACGCCGAACTGGGGCGAATTGAATTCGATCTGCAGTCGGTTGTTTTCCAGCACATTGGCCGTCGCCGGGTGGGCATCGCTGTTGTAGCGAATCTGGGCGTGGCAGGAAAACCGCTGGTCCGGCACATCGACCAACCAATTGGTTTTGTCGGCCGTTAATGACTGGCGACCTAACGCTTCCTTCTTGCCAATCACAACTTGTCGGCTGTCGGGGTCGATTCGGACCACAAAATACGGCTCGCCCATCGCGACGCCGAGACCTTTTCTTTGGCCAATGGTAAATCGTTCGATACCTGGATGCTGGCCGACGACCGTTCCATCGGTGGTTACGATTTCCCCGGCCAGCTCACCACCCTGATCGTCAATCTGGTCTCCTCGTCGTTGACGGACGAATTGATCGTGCTTGCCGGAAGTGACAAAGCAGATTTCCTGGCTGTCTTTCTTTTCTGCCACGTTCAGTCCCAACTGTCCAGCGATCTCGCGGATCACCGGTTTTTGAAATTCGCCGACAGGCAGCAGCATCCGGCGGAGAAATTCTCGCTTGATTCCAAACAGCACGTAGGATTGATCTTTGCCAGCATCAACCCCCCGCAGCAGCCGTAGTTCGTCTCCGTCGCGGTGCAGGCGGGCGTAGTGACCGGTGGCCAGGAATTCGGCACCAACTGAATCAGCGTAATCGAATAGTTTTCCGAACTTGATGCGATTGTTGCACATCACACAGGGGTTAGGCGTCCGGCCGATCGTGTATTCGTCGACGAAGTAATCGATGATGTCGCGGAACTCTTCTTCCAGGTTCAAAGCGTAGAAGGGAATGCCCAGCCGTTCGGCAACCCGACGTCCGTCTTCGGCGTCAGAGACACTGCAGCAGCCCTGTTTATGGTCGGCTCGGTTGTTCAACACCGGCAACAGGGGTGAAGACTCGACCGTTCCGTCGATCGAACAGGCGGAGATGGCTTTTTCGCCGTGCCGCATGAACACACCGATTACCTCATGCCCCTGTTCAATCAACAGGTGAGCGGCGACGCTGGAATCAACGCCACCGGACATCGCCAGCACAACTCGAGCCAAAACAACCGCTCCCTTTTTCAGATTTATCCACTCGCGAATCGCAAAACTGGACGGCGGAGCGGATTCTCGCCTATCCGGGTTACGCCACGCCAGCTATGATTCTGACCTGCATGATGCTGCGATCCAATCAGGGGCCGGTGGGCGGTTTTTTCTTAGCCGTATTTTATCCTCCGGTCGGGATCATTCGACCCTAAAAAGACATTCGAATCAGCACTCGGTTCAATCCAGTAGCCGCCCAATTCCGGTTTCCTTCACTTCGTCGCCCGTACACGCCCATGACTCAACGGCAGGACATTCGCAACATCGTCATCATCGCGCACGTTGACCACGGTAAAACCACCCTGGTCGATTGTCTGCTGCGTCAAAGTGGACAGTTTCGTGAATCGCAATTGCAGGGTGAACGAATCCTTGATTCGGGTGACATTGAAAAAGAGCGAGGGATCACGATTCTGGCCAAAAATATTGCCTTGCCTTACAAGGACGTGAAGATCAACATTATCGACACTCCGGGCCACGCGGACTTCGGCGGGGAGGTCGAGCGGGTGTTGAAAATGGCGGATGGCGCCTTGTTGTTGGTCGACGCGGCCGAAGGTCCGATGCCGCAAACTCGCTTCGTCCTGGGTAAAGCACTGGAAGCGGGGCTCAAGCCGATCGTGGTCGTCAACAAGATTGACCGACCCGATGCCCGCACGGCCGAAGTGATCGACGAAGCGATGGAATTGATTCTGGAAATGGGGGGAGAATCCTTCCTCGACGATTTTCAGTACATCTTCGCGTCGGCCAAAGAGGGCTTTGCGTCTCACGACCCCGACGCCCGAGAAGGCTCGATGGAACCGTTGCTGGATCTGGTGCTGGAACAGGTGCCGCCGCCGAAGGTCGAGTCCGGCGAGTTTCGCATGGGCGTCACCACCATGGACTGGTCGGAGTTCGTGGGACGAATTGCCGTAGGCCGAATTTTGTCAGGGACCATCAACAAGGGACAGGCCGTCAATGTGATCGGTGCCGATGGTCAGCCTGTCAACGCCCGCATCTCAACGGTCAACATGTTTGACAAGCTGGGTCGAGTCGAGGTCGAACAGGCATCGGCAGGTGATGTGGTGGCGCTGGTCGGATTGGAAAATGTCGAAATTGGCGACACCATTTGTTCGCCCGAGATCACCGAACCACTGCCGCGGATCTCAGTGGATGAACCGACATTGGAAATGGTGTTCACGATCAACAGCTCGCCGTTGGTCGGCAAAGAAGGCAAGTACGTCACCAGCCGTCAATTGCGCGAGCGGCTGACGCGGGAACTGGAACGCAACGTTGCACTCCGAGTTCGGACCATGGAATCCGGTGACTCGTTCGCCGTTTCAGGGCGTGGGATTTTGCATCTGGCAGTGTTGATCGAAACCATGCGTCGGGAAGGCTATGAGCTATCTGTCGGCAAGCCTCAGGTTGTGATCAAGAAAATTGATGGCCAGCTGCATGAACCGTTTGAAACCTTGATGGTGGAAGTTCCCACCGACAAGTTTGGCCCCGTGATGGAACTGGTCGGAAACCGTCGCGGAGATTTGGAAGAGATGTCGCCGCGGGGTGAATTTACGCTGGCCCGATTTGTGATTCCATCACGAGGCTTGATTGGCTTGCGAACCCGCCTGCTGAACGCGACTCAGGGAACTGCCATTATCAACCACCGATTCCTCGAATTCCGACCCGTCGAAGGCGAGATTCCGGCGCGTCCCAATGGCGTATTTGTGTCGATGGCTTCGGGCAAAGCTGTCGGGTTTGCCCTATTCGGCCTGCAACAACGTGGTGAGATGTTTGTCGGGCCCGGCCAACAAGTTTACGAAGGAATGATTGTTGGCGAAAACGCCCGCAGTAATGACTTGCCCGTGAATCCGACCAAGGAAAAACAGCTGACCAATATTCGAGCCGCCGGCAGCGATGAAAATATCCTGCTCAAGCCGCCGCGCGATTTCTCGCTGGAAGCGGCCTTGGAATATGTCGAAGAAGACGAATGGGTCGAAATTACTCCCGATAATATCCGGCTGCGTAAGGTGCTGTTGAAGCAGTCCGATCGCAAACGAGCCAGCCGCAACAAAGCCGCCACGTAAGGTGCGGTTGCCTTTCGCTCCGCGAAAGTTATGTAGCATGGCCGATTCGGCCGTGACCGCAGAA
>CAZJEK010000075.1:2156-20256 GCA_964545005.1 uncultured Pirellulaceae bacterium | reverse complement strand
ATTCTGAGCCAGGATCAAACCCTTCAATTGTATGCTTGCTGCAACCCGAAGGTCACAGACGACTAACATTGTTAGTTCAGCCATCCGATCGAAATCAGACAACCTAGCCAATCGAACAGTTCGTATGACAATCACCGAAGTGACGCCATCGACCAGTTTTAGTTTGACCGGGCCAAGTGGATGGAATAAATTTCCACTTGACTGGTTCGCATGATCTTATGCTTTTGCTTAAATTCAAAGTGAATTCAACAAGAGGTTATCTACCAAATTGTCAAAGAACAAATTTTCCAACGACCGTGAGTCGATGAAAAAACGAGCGAGGTCACCCGCTCGTGTGAGGCCCAATTCTACGCAGGCTCCAAAAGGTGTCAACGGCTATCATGAAGATTTCCGAAAACTTTTTTGGCAGCCTACTCAGCCCACCTGAAAGCCCCAATCAACCGACAGACACAACGCATCCGCCACAGGTTCACTCGGTATTCAAGCTGGCCAAGAATTGGCACCCAGATGGCTTCCCGGAGGAAACCGCCTCCCTGATCTTAGCAACCGTTGGCTGCTCGTTTCAGGGAGCGAGAATATCCTCTAATTACGGCATCCTGCCTAGGCCCAATCCAGAGAAATTCAAAATTTTCTCAAACGTTTTGAAACGGCTAAGATCCGCAGCCGGTCACACAACAAAACGGCCCCAGAAAAGCCACCGAGCTCACACAACGCGCAGATTCTACTGAAAACAACTCCGTGTCTTCATGGTGAACAAGTACGCTCCCATTCGCCTGGCCTCCAGCAAAACAGAGTGAAGTGGGACCTCGGCGTTTTCACTCCCAGACTACTCGCCCGACCACTTGGTCAAAAACTCGGTGAACGCTTGTTCACTGTAACCTGTCCCCTCTTCCAAGTCTGCGGTGTCTTGCGAATGCAGCAACTCGCCATCGGAATCAAGCACGAACAAATGCGGGTAACCCGAAATCTTCGGGTAACCGGACAGGAATTCTTCGTTCTTGTTTTTCTGGTCGTACGTCACCTTCTGGATCAAGTAATGCTCGGCGACCAACCGATTGACCGACTCGGTTTCGGCAATGTAGTTGGTCATCAGCTTGCACCAACCACACCAATCACCTCCCACCTGCAATAACACCCGCTTGTCCTCAGCAGTGGCCCGCTTCAACGTAGCCTGCAACTGCTCGGCCGGATCAGCTTCCACGTCGTAGTGGTCGACGGTGTAAAACGAAGCGTGCTCCCCTTCAGCGTGCTCTCCTTCTTCATGATCTCCTTCTTCATGATCTCCTTCTTCATGATCTCCTTCTTCATGATCTCCTTCCTCATGATCGCCGTGCTCTGCATGCCCCTCATGGTCGTCCGCGCCAGCATGCGACTCATGACCGGCCGTCTTCGTACCGCCACCGCCGGCCGAATCCTCAGACTCCGCGCACCCCAGACACAGAAAACCAACTGCCAGCATTAACACAAGGCCTAACTTTTCATTCAACAATCCCATCGTTCGTCTCCCATGTTTTGTTATGTCCAAACTAATTGCTCCTCACCAGCGTATTGTTGCAGCCAGCTTCCAGAAACGCCACCAAACACGGCATCATTCCCCCAGGAGAATCACGCTCACGGCTCGACCAAATCAATAACGACTTGTCACCGGCTGTTTGTCAGCACGGTGCCCCATGTTTTGATAAGCCGGAGGATCGACGCTGTACGCCAGAAACCGAACGGATCCATCGACCATGCAGAAACTGGCGCCGCCGGGATGACTACTGCTGAAACCGCCGACAAAATCAGGGCCGGTAACGCTGACCGTCGTACCGAACGCCGGCATCGGCCCCGTATTTCGCAACGTCGCCCTGGTCCCCGACGCCCACCCCAACGTTCGTGGAGACGGCAACGTCTCCCCGACCAGGATCGTATTGCTGGCACCATCATAAATGTCAGCGTAGGCGATGGAACTATTCAGAAACAGCATGCCATGATTGTCTTCATCAATCGGTGCTTCGATGTCATGGTGACACCCCGCATAACTCGAATAGCCCCAATCCGTCTGGCCTTGCGCCATCCATTGCTTCAGTTCACCAAGCCCCTCCTGATCCTCAAGGTCATCAACACTCCATTCGACGATTTCCTGCCGGTCAGCCTGGAAAGTAGATGGGCACTGAAATGCTTCCACCTGGATTTCACGCAGCGAATCGTTCGGCTTGACGTAAATACTTTTAGACGTCTGCATCTGATCCGCGATTCCACGCTGCTCCATGAAGGGCAACAGCTTGACCAGAAACCCAACATGCTGCCCCCGCGGTATCGAGAGCACCGGTCCACCGCCGAAATCTTCAACGCCTGCCGGAAAAGCCTCGAAAGCATATTCATAAGTATTCAAGGCCACCCCCAGGTTCATCAGATTGTTGGCGCAACTGGTCCGCCGCGCGGCTTCGCGGACTTGCTGGACGGCTGGCAGCAGCATCCCGATCAGGATCCCGATGATCGCAATCACGACTAACAGTTCCACCAACGTAAACGCCGAACGACGGCCGCGACGTGCTTTGTTCGCTTGAAAAAATTTCATTACCTGCTTCCTGTTCCTTATGATCTGCTTGCGATTGCGTTCGAATAAAAACCGGCGTTTCGTCGTCGCCATAAGATCCAAATTCGAATGGCCTCTCTCACTGCTGCTGCTCACCCTTGGGATCGGACCGTTCACCCAACCAGACTGTCGATGAACGCGTCGTCACTGTTCCAGCGATGCCAAGTCGCTTGATCCGCGCCGTGACATTGACACCTTGACGCCCACCTTCGTTTAACGGCTCAAATCGGACCGTGGTTTGACAACGAGGAAACGCATCCAGCTCCCAATCGGTCAACGCGTCGACCGTGAGATCCAAATTTTTCTCAGCTGAGTTTTTCAACTGGACGTGATCACAGGCAGCCTGCAACAGCCAGCGCGTTTGCTCCAGCTGCAAATCAGTCCTCAACTGCCGACGGACTCCCAGGCTACTTCGAACCGTTGCCATCATCAGTGCGGACACGACGATCAACACGACCAGTGACAAGACCAGAATCGATCCGTTGCGCGGATTTTCGTGTCGACTTGACAAGCGAAAACGCCCCGTTTGCTCCTTATTCATTGTCGCGATCCTCCTCCCGGGCCTGCCCTTCATCAGCCACAACCGGGCTGGCTTTCCCTGATCTCGGGCCGACACGAACACGCAAATCAAAGCATGTGTTTGCTGCCACCCCCGCCCGGGGCACGGCCAAAGTAATCCAATCAGGCATCTCTTCGGTTAACCAGACCGGCCTTACCTGATCCCCCAGGCCAAAGGATTCAACTTGACTCGCGGTTTCGCCTTGCCCCGTCAACCGCCGGACGGTCTCACCCTCGATGGAATAACGGACGATCTCGCCTGCGGAACTCTGAATCTCCAACGTCTCATCGGGATTCACTTTGATCGTTTCGCCGGCACTGACATCAGAGCGCAATTGCCAGCCCAGACGCGTCAGCCGTAAATGTTGCTCGCGGCGATCAGCGGTTTTTGATGTATAGCGATACGTGTGATGAATCCACTTGGCAGCAACCGCCAGCAACAGTGTGAACGCCACCATAATGACCGACATTTCCAAGATCGTGAAACCGGAACGATGCTTCATGGCGTCTCCCCTGCTTCCTCCGCCGCAATCCAGCCTGACAGCTGTTTGGTGTGAACGATTCCCCGTGGCCCTTTCCAGCGGATCGTCAGATCCAAACGGTACCCCGCTTGATCCCGTTCCAGTTCGCCGGTGAGTTGGGGGTCAACCAGCTGGGGCTGGCAATAGTGCGACACCTTCAGTTGTTCGATTGCTTGCCGCGCCTCGTCCACCGACAACCTGGTCAGCTCGTCCAGCTGATTGGCCAGCTCGTTGACGGCAGTTCGATGCTGACCAATATCCTTCCACAGCAGGTTATTCTGAAACGCGACCTTGACAAAACAGGTCATTGCGACCGTCATCGTGGCCGCAGCGGCTAGCATTTCGAGCCGAAGAATTCCACTTCGCACATCTCTCATCACATCTCCTCGATGAACTTGATCAGGCACGAGAAAACACCTATCGCGACGCCAGCGACCAGCAAACCGATCACAATCTGAATCAACACATCGATCCCAAACGCAATACTGCTTAACCGCCCTTGCGCCCGCTGTTTAATTTGAGCGGCCTTGTACAACATCGCCCAGGTCCGAACCTGGTCGTCAGCCAACCCGCAGAGCGCCCTGGCATTGGATTGCCCGACCGCCTGAGCCCAGACTTCGGTTGGCACCTCACTGGGGGAGGAAGTGGATGGCCCCGTTGCCGCAGCATTGATGACGGTTTGCGCCGAGGTCGGCAATTGCAGGAAATACCCGGCCTGGAAAACATCCCGCGGGCGATCCAAAGTACCGACCAGTGATTGGGTAGAACTCCACCACCCCAGTGCCTGCCACCCCTTTGCCCGCCGCGGCAACGAATCAACGCCCCAGCGAAACGGAGTCCAACGATTCAACCAACCGACCGTTATCCAGGGCATGGTAAAACAGCAAATCACGGCCGTCGTCAGGAACACGATGATGATCGGCGCCAGCAACGTCGAAATCGGATCAGCCCACCAGATCATTCGCCGCATGGCGATCGGCATTTCGATGCCAAACTCTTCGAACATCAAACGAAATTCGGGCACGATGTAGAGCATGATGAAAGCGAAAATCATCAGGGCGATATACAACTTGACGACGACCAGAAACAATCTGGCCGCACGGGATTGCCCTGCTTTGGCAGGCTGTCGCTCAATGGAAGGCAAGCCAGTTCCCCGCTCCCAGATTCGCCCCCAACGCGTGGCCTGCGGGGTAGCCAGCAGTTGGTCCAGGCCCACCAGACACCAATCCGGCAACAACAACGATTCCAAAATGGCTTGTCGCATGGATTGCCCCGCCGACACTGATTCCGCTAATGCCCGGTACTGCCGCCGAGCCGAACCACGAACATGCCGTGACGCTTTTTCCACGACCTCGGCGAAACGTGCTTGATCGGACCCCGACGCCATCATCAAATCCAGCAACAACCTCTGCTCGGGATCCAATTGATCCCTCACTCTTGGGCCGCATTGGCCGATACCAATATCGGACACCAGCGTCGCCGTTATTTCGTGGTTCGGATTTCCAGATTTCTGCTTCATGATTCAAAAAAAGCTGGGTCCAGCGACTCCAGAAACAATGGCCATCAACGGCGTGAACAGTGACAGAATCACCGCCAACACCAATACGAAAGCAGCCGCCAACATGGCCGCATTGAGCAACCGCAAGACCCACGCTCGCTTGGTGTCTCCGACCGTCCGCAGATAATGGCCACTGGCATCCAACGTGGCGATGCTGCGACCGACCGAGCGATCTACCAAACCTTCCCAAATCAGCGGGTACCGAGTCGCCAGCAGTTCATCCGTCACAACGCCAGCCGCACCTTGCCCAACGGCATTCAACGCCTGCTCCCTATCCACCCCCAACCGCAACAGATTGGAAAACTGATAAGCCAACCAGGCCCCGGAGCTCCGTTGACCGGTCAAAAACACCGCTACTTTCCCAAGATTCAGAGGCCTGCTGCCTCGCCATTGTTGTGCTTGGTAAACTTCAAACAACAACCAGAGGACAGCCACGATCGGCAACAGTCCCCAACCGCCACCACGTACCAGCTGGCCAAGGGAAAAAAAGAGTTCCGTCATGCGCGGTAATTCGATCCCGAATTCGTCGTACATCAACTGAAACTGCGGCAGCACGACAAACGAGATCAAACCAAACACAAACATCACGCCGATCAGGATCGCAAACGTATACCTCAACAGGTTTCCAGCCCCCGTACGCCCCGCAGATTGCTGAAAAAAACGCTGAATTCCAGCCTGGGCCGCGCCGCGAAGCAGGCGTTCCGTTTCCTCACCCGCCGCGTGTACTGCAGCCATTCGCTGGAATAGCGAAACGCAAAAACAAGTCACCCCGGGACGCTTCAGCGCGTCGTCCAATCGGACCTCGCCCCGAAACCACTGTTCTACCGAACGCAAACAACGCTGGTCACTTACAGGCAACAGTTTCCGATACCCCAGAATCTGCTCGGCGTAGGCGGGGGCCAGCTCAGCCACCCGCGGCCACAACGTCTCCAGCGCTTCAATCCCAGATGATTGATTTCCCCTGTCCTTCATGAAGGAATCTCCGTCAGGGCAAGTTTGTAAAGCAGCTGCACCACCGAGCCAAACATCGTGGCCATACTGACGGTGACAAGCACTCCCCCAACCAGGTACACCATCAGATAAGGAAACGTTTGCGAAGCCTGCTGACACCGACTGGCAACGGTCGCGAAAAAACCTACCGGCGTTGCCGCCAGACTCTGCTGCGGGGCGCGGGCAGCGGTAAAACTTTGATTCAACAGTTCCAGCGTCAATTCATTTCCGGCGATCGCTCGATTGGCCAGAGGAATCGATTCTTCCAGCGAACGCCCCTGTTCCAGCAAAGCCTCGACCAGTTGCGCAGCACTTTGCAGCCTGGACGCATGCCGCAGAGAATTGCCGCCCAACTTTCCGATCAACCACTTCCGTCCACCTAAAATCAATGTCAACATGGCCAGCAGACTGAAAGCCGCAATCGCGCGAGCCAGGTGATCAAGCCAATCGATCCAGTGGACGCCCGGTTCAACCGCTTCAGGATTTGGAGAACTGAACAAGTCAGCCCGCATGACTTCAATTTCAGGCTTGACCAACAGCAGAAAAAACCACAACACCAGCGGAGTCACCAGCAGCACAAGAGCCAGCTTCCAGGTTGGCCCCAACCAACAACGTTTTAAATAACTTTCGACGTCAGCACACGAAGACAATGTTTCCAGCACCAACTCCGCTCGTCCGGTTTGCTGGTAAAACTCGACCGCTCCATCCCAGGAATCGAGCTTCCCCGTCTCGAACCGTGCGGCTCGGGCAGGATCCAAAGCCAGTTGTTGGTTACCTTGCAATGGCAACGCCAAAGGAATCCCCAGCTCACTAGCGTGTTTGAGAATCGTTGGCAAGGATGAGTCAGACACGCAACCTGATTTCAGCAAGAGGATGATTCTGTCAGCCAATCGTTTTACTACGTTGACGACCAGATCGTTGCGTTAACAACGGAGTCTGCTAAGGTTCTATCTTTAAGCCACCTGCAATTCGGCGTCAATTACTTGCTCAATAAAATCCGGAACTGCTCCCCCGGGGACTTTTTGAGCACTCATAATGCCCGCTGGGTAAGGCGACGTCTTCCGGCCAATTGAATCCCAACCTTTCAGCATCCCATGATCACAACCTCCATCGCCACCGCGCTACTATGCGTGGTTATATGTCAACAACCGGCACTTGATTCGGACTACTCAATCCAGGGCGAGTACGCCGGACAGGTCACGACCTCCGGAAACAAACAACAGATGGGTTTGCAAGTCATTGCGCTGGGCGACTCCAAGTTCAGTGCCAAATGGTTTGAAGGTGGGCTGCCGGGCAACGATGGCAAGACCGCCATTTCACTGGGTGAGTCGCAACTGACCGACCAGGCCGTCCAGTTCACTCACGACGACCTGACCATTCAGATCGCCGATCAGTCTGCCCAAGTCAGCTCCAGGGGCACCGCGGTCGGTACACTCAAACGTGTTCAACGCACCAGCCCGACGCTGGGCCTCAAGCCTCCCCAGGGCGCCGTTGTCCTGTTCGGTGCAGGTGGCGATCCGGAAGACATGAAACAGTACGCTTTACTCTGGCAATCCAAAGACCAGCCAGGCAGGATTTCCGAAAATGGTTTTTTGATGGAAGGAGCCACCAGCAAGCAAAAATTTCAATCACATCGAATCCACATCGAATTTCGGTTGCCCTACCAACCCCACGCGCGGGGTCAGCAACGAGGCAATAGCGGGATCTACGTCCAGGGTCGATACGAAGTGCAAATGCTGGACTCGTTTGGACTCGAGGGCAAGAACAACGAATGCGGTGGAATTTACTCGATCAAGAATCCCGACCTCAACATGTGCTTCCCGCCGATGCAGTGGCAAACCTACGACATCGATTTCACCGCCGCCAAATTCGAAGACGGCAAGAAAGTCAGCGACGCGGTAATGACGGTCAAACATAACGGCGTGGTCATTCACGATCAGGTCAAACTGCCTCGTTCCACGACCGCTGCGCCGTTGAAAGACGGGCCGGATGCGGGGCCTGTCTATTTGCAAAACCACGGCAATCCGGTTCGCTACGCCAACATCTGGATCGTTCCCAAAGACGAATGAACGCTTTGTTGTTGACGCCCGTGATCGAGCTTTGCGTCGTTGTTATCTGCCTCTTTGATGTTTACCAAAAAAGCGCATGAACCAGCCTGCCGAGTCTCGATCTGTTCGCCAGGCAACGGAACAGGCCAGGTCGCGATCACACCTGAACCATCTGGTGTTCTGGCCCCCGTTTTTATTGTTGCTGGCGGCAATCGCGCTCAACTTTCTGTCCCCCGACTATCGGGACGCGGAAACGGGCGAACTGATCCGCGGCGGGTTTTACACGGCCGTCAATGCAGCCAACAGCTGGATCTTGAACAAGTTTGGCTGGTTGTTCACAACCTGCGCGCTATTGTCGGTGTCACTGTGCGTGACGATTGCGTTTACTCGCTTTGGAAAAATCAAGCTGGGCGGGGAAGACGCCGAGCCATTGATGAGCCGCTGGAACTGGTTCGCGATCACGATCTGCACCACGATCGCCATCGGCATCCTGTTCTGGTCCACCGCTGAACCCGTGTCACACTTGATGCAGCCGCCGCAGGCGCTGGGACTGGAACCGGGCTCAGATCAAGCGGCGACGTTTGCACTGTCAACGATGTACCTGCATTGGTCGTTTACGCCGTATTCGATTTACGCGGTCGCGTCGCTGATGTTTGCGTTCTCCTATTACAACTTGCGGCAACCGTTTTCGTTGAGCTCAACGGTGACACCGTTGTTTGGCAACAAGGTTTACGGCCATGGCGGGACCTTGATTGATGCCGTTTGCCTGTATGCACTGGTTGCCGGAATGGCGGCTGCGCTGGGAGCCGGAATCCTGATGATCGCTGGCGGATTGAATGACCTGTTCGGGATCCCCAGCAACCAGTGGACCTGGGCTGCGATTGCCGCCACGATTGTCATCACGTTCGTGATTTCCAGCGCGACCGGTTTAATGCAAGGGATTCGAATCCTGTCCGACATCAACACCAAGCTGCTGTTTGGATTGCTCCTGGTCCCGTTGTTGTTTGGACCGGGCCTGAAGTTGCTGGGCTATGTCGGACCCGCGTTGGCCGACTACGTGATCCATTTCGTACCGCGCCATCTGGACTTTGTTCCCGACCAATGGGCCAAAGGCTGGACCGTATTCTATTGGGCGGTCTGGCTGGCCTGGGCGCCGATTACTGCCTGCTTCCTGGGACGAATCGCTTACGGACGCACGGTGCGTGAATTTCTGTTGATCAACCTCGTCCTGCCATCTTTGTTTGCCATCGTCTGGATGTCCGTCTTCAGTGGCACCGCGATCGAGCTGCAGCAATCCGGCCAGACCGATCTGTATGCAGTGTTGCAACAAAGCGGATCGGAATCGGTTTCGTTTGCGGTGTTCAACACATTTCCCTGGGCCACGGCGTTGATCGTGTTCTACATCACCAGTTCGTTTATCTGTTTCGTCACATCGTCGGATTCGAACATGACGGCGATGGCAAGTATTTCCTCGACCGGGATCACCCCGGAATCTCCGGAAGGCAATCTCTGGCTGAAAATCCTGTGGGGCACGACAGTGGGCGCCGTCTCGTGGGTGATGATCAGTTTTACCGGTGGGGTCGATGGCGTCAAAATTCTGTCCAACCTGGGCGGCTTCCCGGCAGCCATTTTGCAATTGCTGATCATCGCTTCACTGGCCAAGGTTGTGTTGTTTTACGAAGTCGAATCAAGGCGCAAACAAGGAGCCTGAATTGTCTACCGGAAAAGTTCTGATTGTGATCGGTGACGCCAGTGAATTGCTGGACACAATGTACCCCTATTACCGGCTGATCGAAGCTGGATTTACGCCGATCGTGGTGGCCCCGGAAGCTCGCCGGTACCAACTGGTCCTGCACGAAGTCCGACCGGGCTGGACGATCACTCGTGAGTGGGAAGGTTACCAGCTGGATGCCAACCTGGCGTTTGCCGACGTCCAGCCCGACGAATACCTGGGGATTCTGTTCTCGGGAGGACGGGCTCCGGAGTACATTCGCTACGATTCCGACCTGGTGCGGATCACGCGGCATTTTTTTGAACACGACAAACCGATCGCCAGTGTTTGCCACGGCGTGGAAATCCCAGCCTACGCCGATTGCGTTCGGGGACGAAAGATGGCGACGGTCCCCAAGTGTCGATTCGACCTGGAAGTCTGCGGTGGAATTTTTGTCGACGCCCCCTGCGTGATCGATGGCAACCTGGTCAGCGGGCGGACGTATCACGACAATGGTCATTACATCGGCCCCTGGATTGAACGGCTGCAAACGGCGAGAGATTCCGGGAAACAGGACCGCTGACGGGCCGGCAAACGGCCAAAACAGGGCTACCTCATCAAATCCCGACAGACTCGCCAGCAACTTTCGGAGTTGCACTAAAGAGTTTTTGCTTGGAAATGGAAACCCGACGCGTGAGCGAGGGCTATACCGATACGAGTTTTCCTTCGCTTACGCGTCGCGTTCCCAAAATACCGCAACTTCAATACCAGCAACTTGGTTTTCGATTTTCAAAAATCCGGTAAGATGACGCCATCGATTTCAAACCAAGCCAAAATTGCGAAAACGAGCGAAACTGAGTCATGAGCGAAACGAAAGTACGCGGGATTGTTCACCTGGTCGAAGAAACCAAGACTTACGGCCAAAAAGGATTTCGAAAACGACTGGTCGTGCTGGAACAGGACACGGGCCGATTCACCAACTACATTCCAGTCGAATTCATCCGTGACAATTGTGAAATGGCGGATGACTTGAAAATTGGCGACGACGTTGAGATCAGTTATCAGCTGTCCGGTCGCAAATGGCAGCGTGACCCCAACAGCGAAGTCAAATTCTTCCTGACTGCCGAAGCCCTCAGCTTCAAGGTACTCTCGGGAGACAGTAATGCCTCGGCGGCCTCATCCGAAGACGCCAACGATGCTTTCGCCGAATCCAATTACGACGAATCCGACATCCCGTTTTAGTATTCGGTGAGCGACGTTTCCGACTCAAACTCCGATTCGCCTGCGCATTTGCGGCACAAGCCGCTGTCCGAACTGACGCGCGAGCGTGAACTGCTGCTGGTTTGTCCAGCGTTCAAGAGCCAGGTCAATCTGTCTCGAATTGTGCGATTGGCTGGTTGCGCAGGGATCCAGAAAGTGATCGCCTGCGGACCTGCCAAAGTCGACCCCACGATCGCTCGTGATGGTGCCGACCAGGTTCAAATCGACCGGCGCCGAACGATGCTGCCGGTTTTGAAACGACTCCGGCAAGACGGCTATCAACTGGTAGGTTTGGAACAAACCGATCGCTCAACGGTGCTGTACGAATTCCAATATACCCGTCGAACTGCGCTGGTGATCGGTCACGAACGACACGGGATCAAGGACCAGGAACTCGCGATTTGCGACCGGTTGATCGAGATCCCAGTTTACGGCTTACCGTACAGTTACAATGTCGTCACCGCGACGACGATGGCGGTCTATGAATACTGCAAACAGTTTCCTACCGGCTGATCGAACCAACGCATGAACGCTGATCACAGAACACCCTCCTCTAACCCAATCACCTGGAAAAGAATTGGCTTGGTCTTGCTGGTCGTGGCAATCGCTGCTTACCAGTACTATCAGCAGGAAAATAACGCTGAGAATCGCGATGCCGGTCCCGCCGTGGCGGACGCGTCCGAGCAGGCATCAGGCGGAATCTCCACTCGGGACCGAAGTGACTCCGAAGCTACCGCATTTTTTTCCAATGGGGCACGCGGCTCCAAGATCTCTCCGGCAGGACTGGAATACACGCGGACCGGTCATGGTGAACACCGTACCGATCATGTGCTGCGTCACGCGGTAGATATTCCGGACCGGCAAGGCAGCCACGGGGTGTTTGCCGTCGATTCCGACGAGGAAGTATTTGCCCTGATCGACGAAGCCTACGAATTGATCAAGCAGGACTCTGATCGAGTTGACAAGGAACCGTCCCGCGGCGACGGGAAACAGGCTTATGTCGTCGATATGAAACGCAAGATTGGTTTCAGGGGCGGACAAAGCGGACGGCGGTCAGGCAACCCACCCTTAACGCGAATCAAATTGGTCCTGGCTGATAACCGGGTGATCACCGCGTATCCGTATTAATGCTTTGTGACTTCCAAACTTTAGAGTGTACCAAAGCACTATGAATCGCACTCTTAGCAGAATCACCGAGAAAAACACCGCAGAATCGCAGAGAACGAACAGCTTGCAGAAATTGTAGGGGACTTTGCGCATCCTCCCCGACTCTGCGGTTAGCTTTTCGCGTTGAATGCAATGGTCGTTTCACAATTGCCAATGTGAAAAACCGGCCCCTCCCGATGCAATCTACGGCAAGTTGTTCATAATAGTGGCTTGGCTTATTGTCGAATCAACTTCCAACCAGCATTGAATCCATGCCTACCGATATCGAAATCGCCCGCCAGGTAACCCTGAAACCGATCACCGCCATTGGCGAACAACTGGGATTGACCGTCGATCAACTGCAGCCCTACGGCCACTATAAAGCCAAACTGCCGTTGGACCTGATTGACCAGCAAAAAATTGATCAAAGCCATTTGATTCTGGTATCGGCCATCTCTCCCACACCCGCCGGGGAAGGCAAAACGACGATGTCGATCGGATTGACCCAGGGACTTAATCGCATCGGCAAACGGACGACCGTGGTCCTGCGAGAACCTTCGCTGGGTCCGGTGTTTGGCATCAAGGGCGGGGCCACGGGCGGCGGTTGGTCACAGGTCCTGCCGATGGAAGACATCAACCTGCACTTCACCGGCGATTTTTCGGCGATCGAAAAAGCCCACAACCTGCTGTCGGCCCTGATCGACAACAACCTTCAGTCCCGCAAACGTTCGTTGGGTATCGACGCCCGTACAGTCCAGTGGAAACGGGTGTTTGACATGAACGACCGAGCTCTGCGACAGGTTGTCGTCGGGCTGGGAGGGACGGGGAACGGCGTACCACGCGAAACGGGTTTCGATATCACTGCCGCTTCCGAAATCATGGCTATCTTGTGTCTCAGCAACGACCTGGCAGATTTGAAACAGCGTCTGGGGAACATTTTCATCGGCTTTACCTGGGATCGAAAACCGGTCTACGCTCGTGATCTGAATGCTCAGGGAGCCATGGCGGCGCTGTTGAAAGATGCTGTCAAACCCAACCTGGTGCAGACCATCGAAGGTACCCCGGCGATCATTCACGGCGGGCCGTTCGCCAACATCGCGCAAGGCACCAATACGGTAATCGCCACCCGCACCGGAATGTCACTGTCTCCCTTTGTTGTCACCGAAGCCGGTTTTGGTTCTGACCTGGGTGCGGAAAAGTTTTTCGATATCAAGTGCGCTGGAGCCGGCTTGAAACCGAAAGTGTTGGTCCTGGTCGCCACCATTCGAGCGTTGAAATATCACGGCGGGGCCAGCTTGAAGGAACTGAACGATCCCAATCCGGAAGCCGTCCGAGCTGGGCTGGTCAACCTGGAAAAACACCTGGAAAACTCATCTTTGTACGGGGTCGAAGCCGTGGTCGCGATCAACAAGTTCACGGCCGATACCGAGGAAGAGATCAAGCTCGTTCAGGATCGTTGCCAGGAGTTGGGCTTTGAAGCAGTCGTCGCCGATGTCTGGGGGCAGGGCGGTCAAGGCGCCGAAGATCTGGCTCAAGCCGTCGTCAATCGAATCGAATCGACTACCAAACAGTTCCAGCCTTTGTACGATTGGAAGTTGTCGGTTCCCGAAAAGATCGAAACGATTTGCAAACGAGTCTACGGCGCCGACGGAGTGGCCTATACCGCGCAAGCCAACAAAGACCTGCGACGTATTGATAAACTGGAACTTAACGAGTTGCCCGTTTGCATCGCCAAGACTCAGAAATCGCTGTCCGACGACCCGACAAAAATCGGACGTCCGACGGGCTTTACCGTGACCGTCCGTGAGATTGAAATCGCGGCCGGGGCTGGGTTCCTGATCCCGATCACGGGTGACATGATGCGAATGCCTGGCTTACCCGCCACGCCAGCATCGGAAGCGATCGACATCGATGACGACGGAAATATTTCAGGCTTGTTTTAGTCAGGAGAACCTGGATGGCACTTCCCAAAAACGTGCTGGGGACCGAATTGGAGTCCTGCTGCGTTGACCCCATGACGGGCTTTTACCGGGACGGTTATTGCCGTACCGGGATGGACGATGTGGGCTTGCACCTGGTGTGCGCAGTAATGACCGACGAGTTTCTGGAATTCAGTCGGCAGGCTGGCAACGATTTGATTACGCCGGTGCCGGCCTATGACTTTCCCGGACTCGTCGCTGGCGATCAATGGTGCCTGTGTGTCTCACGCTGGAAGGAAGCCCTCGAAGCCGGTTGCGCTCCGCAGGTCAAACTGACCGCCACCCACATGTCGGCGATTGAGTTTGTCTCGCTGGAAGATCTGAAAGCGCACGCAATTGATGACGACTAGTGCCGCGTCAAGTATTGATTTTGGGGTTGGCACTTCAATTAAGCGATTGGTTTTTCGAGCAAGATTGACTCGCCAACCCCAATTTTTAAGTTAGACGCTGCACTAGTGCTTGGTCACACCATGCGGGTCAGGACAGCGCCACATCCAGAACCATCATGACAGTGAATCCCGCCATCAGACTGCACGTTGCCAAATCCACATTGCCATGACTTTGCGATTCTGGCACCAATTCTTCAACCACGACATACACCATCGCGCCCGCAGCCAGGCTTAAGCCGATTGGCAACATGGGCGCGGAAACGCTGACCGTGGCGGCACCAATCACGGCGGCAACCGGTTCCACCAACGCCGACAGTTGACCGTACCAGAAGCATTTCCAAGGTCGCATGCCGTCTCCCCGCAGTGGCATGGCGACCGCAATTCCTTCCGGGAAGTTCTGGATTCCGATTCCGATCGCCAACGCAATCGCGGCCCCCAGGCTGGCTGCCGGGACACCGGCGATGACGCCACCAAATGCTACGCCAACGGCCAACCCTTCGGGAATGTTGTGCAACGTGATGGCCGTTACCAACAGCACCGAACGTTTCCATTTCGTCGGTGGTCCTTCCGCTTGATCCAGCCGCTTGTCTGGATGCAGGTGAGGAATCACGCGGTCCAGACTCCAGATCAAAACGCCGCCGCCAATAAACCCGGCCGCGGGCAGCAACCACACAGGCAGTGTCCCCTGTTCAGAAATCTCGATCGCCGGCGCCAACAACGACCAATAGCTGGCCGCCAACATGACACCAGCGGCGAATCCGAGCATCGCGTCGAGTAATTTCTGATTAACGGTTCGCATGAAAAAAACCAGGCTCGCGCCCAGCGCGGTCACCAGCCACGTGAACAGGCCGGCCAGCAAAGCCTGCCAAACCGGATTCAGTTCGGAAAACCAGTTGAGCAACAGAGTCTCCTCATTCAAATGGCAACTATTCACAAGCGTCAACCATCGCCGACAGCGCGCGGCTGCTGAGCGTATTCGCACGGCACGAACATCTTGGACAGGTCAGGATAAAATTGGGCAACCAAATCGCTTGCCAATTCGCCCTGGCCGCATTCTGGCATTCGATTTGCATCCCTGCAAGCAAACGAACTAGGCCGATTTCGGCAACCATGACTCTCGACAAACAGGAGAATCAGATGACTACCCAAACACCGATCACCGAAAAACGCGTCGACGAGATCATGACCAAGCGAGTCGAAACGCTAACCCCCAATGACACGATCAAAGACGCGGTCAACCTGATGATCGACAGCAAGGTCAATACAGTCCCTGTGGTTGACCATGAAAACAAATGCATCGGCATCCTGTCCCGCACGGACTTGACGGAAATGTTCATGGAAGAGGACAACCACCTGTCGGATGTACTCGACACCGAACGCCTGTCGATGGACTGGGTCCATCACTCGCTCGAAACCAGCAACAAAAAACTGGTCAAAGAGCTGATGAATTATGACGTTGCCACGGTTCGAAACAACCAGAAACTGACGGACGCCTGTCATTTGATGTCATTGCATCAGATTCACCACCTGCCGGTCGTCGATGATCTTGATGCCGTCGTGGGGATCGTCTCCACTTTTGACATCGTATCGGCATTAGCCAAAGAGTTTTGAGCAGGCGAGATAAGACGGCTTGATGCTTGCCCTGTACAAGCCTGACGCGAAAAAAAAAATCGCCCCGGAGGGGCGAGTGGATTGAGCCCCTCTAACGTTGCGCGTCGGGCTTGTACTCGTGCGCATCGGGCTCCTGCGCTGGCATGCTCGACTTGGACTAACTGTGCCCAACTTGGTAACTACTGAGCCTTCATTTTGCCGCGGCGATCGAGCGGTTCGGTGAGGGTGGCTTTCATGTAATCGGCATTTAACCGGCCAATGAACGCGATGCTGATGCCCTTGGGGCACTGGGCTTCACATTCGGCGTAGTTACGGCAGGAACCAAAGCCTTCTTTTTCCATCTGACCGACCATGTCTTCGGCACGTTCGTAACGTTCGGTCTGGCCTTGCGGTAACAGTCCCAGGTGAGCCGCTTTGGCGCTGGTAAACAGCATCGCCGAACCATTTGGGCAGGCCGCCACGCAAGCACCGCAACCGATACACGTGGCCGCATCGAGTGATGTTTCAGCAACCTCGGGATCGATCGGAATCGAGTTGGGTTCCGGCTTGGGCCCCGAGTGGTTACTGATATATCCACCCGCTTCGATGATCCGATCGAACGCCGTCCGATCGACCATCAAGTCACGAATCACCGGAAAGGCCTTGGAGCGAAACGGCTCGATGTAGATTTCGGCGCCGTCGTTAAAATGCCGCATGTATAATTGGCACGTCGTGGTTTCGGATTTTGGTCCGTGAGCTTCGCCGTTGATGACCATCGAGCACATTCCGCAAACGCCCTCGCGGCAGTCGTGATCAAATGCTACGGGTTCGTCTCCGTCGGCAATCAATTGCTCGTTCAGCAGGTCCATCATTTCCAGGAAGGACATATCCGGGCTGACGTTGTCCAAGGGATAGGACACCATCTTGCCTTTATCGCTGTTATTTTTCTGTCGCCAAACGTGAAGTTTAACTCTCATGATTTGTAGTTCCTGTCGGCTAATGGCAGGGCTTCGAATGCGAGCGGCTCTTTGTGCATTTCGGGTTGCTGGCCTTCGCCCTGATATTCGAATACTGAAACGTGGGAGAACTGTTCGTCGTTCCGCTTCGCTTCGCCTTCCGGTGTCTGGTGTTCTTCGCGGAAGTGGCAGCCGCAGGATTCATCGCGAGTCAACGCATCACGACACATCAGCTCGCCGAATTCCAGGAAGTCTGCCACGCGGCCGGCGTGTTCCAGCGTCTGGTTCATTTCCTGGCCGCCACCGGGCAATTTCAGGTTATTCCAGAACTCTTCACGCAAGGCGGGAATCTTTTCCAAGCCTGCCTTAAGCAGTTCCTCGGTCCGGGAGATCCCACAATGCTCCCACATGATCTGGCCCAGTTCACGGTGAAAGGACTGGACCGACCGATCACCATTGATGTTCAGCAGGCGGTTGATGCGATCACTGGCTTCGGCCGCTGTTTGCTTGAACGCTTCGTGGTCGGTTCCGATTTCCGAGTCTGGATGACGACTGAGGTAATCACCGATGGTGACCGGGATGATGAAATATCCGTCGGCCAGACACTGCATCAGCGAGGAAGCCCCCAGACGATTGGCACCGTGGTCGGAGAAGTTGGCCTCGCCGATGGCGTACAGTCCAGGGACCGTCGTCATCAGGTTGTAGTCGACCCAGAGCCCGCCCATCGTGTAGTGAACGGCGGGATAAATTCGCATCGGTGTTTCAACCGGATCTTCACCCGTGATCCGTTCGTACATTTCGAACAGGTTGGAGTAT
>CAZJEK010000075.1:0-2146 GCA_964545005.1 uncultured Pirellulaceae bacterium | reverse complement strand
CTTTGTCCTCGATCGCCTTGCCGAAATCCAGGTAAACACCGTAGCCGGTAGGCCCGACACCCAGCCCTTTGTCACAAACATCTTTGGCGTTGCGGGCAGCGACGTCGCGGGGAACGAGATTACCAAATCGAGGATAGCGCTCTTCGAGATAGTAATAGCGTTCGGCTTCGGGGATGTCGCGGGGTTTCCGTTTTTCGTCAGGATCGCGGGGCACCCAGATGCGTCCATCATTCCGCAGCGATTCACTCATCAACGTCAGCTTCGACTGGTAGTCACCCGAAGCTGGAATCGACGTCGGGTGGATTTGCACAAACGAAGGATTGGCAAACCCGGCGCCACGTTTATAGGCCCGCCAGGCGGCGGTCACATTGCAGCCTTTGGCGTTGGTCGACAGATAATAAACGTTGCCATAGCCACCGCTGGCAAGCACGACCGCGTCCGCGGCGTGCGATTGAATTTCACCGGTTACCAGGTCACGTGTAATGATGCCTCGAGCGCGGCCATCGACGACCACCAAGTCCAGCATTTCGGTCCGCGAGTGCATTTTCACGGTACCGGCCGCAACCTGCTCTTCGAGCGCCGAATAGGCGCCCAACAGCAATTGTTGGCCGGTTTCTCCCCGGCAATAAAACGTTCGCTCGACCAGCACACCACCGAAGGATCGGTTGGCCAGTTTGCCGCCATATTCGCGTGCGAAAGGCACACCTTGGGCAACCGCCTGGTCAATGATCGCGGTACTTAGTTCGGCCAAGCGATAGACGTTTTGTTCGCGAGCGCGATAGTCTCCACCTTTTTGCGTGTCATAAAATAACCGCCAGGTTGAGTCGCCGTCGTTGCGGTAGTTTTTCGCGGCGTTGATTCCGCCCTGGGCGGCGATACTGTGAGCCCGACGAGGCGAATCCTGAAAGCAGAAGCAATCAACGTTGTAGCCCATCGCGCCCATCGAAGCGGCGGCAGCACCGCCGGCCAGACCACTGCCAACGACAATCACGCGGTACTTGGGCCGGTTTTTGGGCCCGACCAGACGGAGGTTGTCCTTGTGATTGGTCCAGGCCTCTTCAATTGGCCCTGAGGGCAGCTTGGAATCAAGTGTAAGCATTTTCAATCAAGCTCAATTTTAAGTGGTTCAGTTCGATCCCACGTTGGTTTAACCGGGCAATTCAAAGGTTTCAACAAGGTGATCGAATTGGGTTGATTCTGTTCAACCATGATTTGCGACGGCAAACTCAAGGCATGACAAACCGCTAGTGCTGTAACAACTCGGGAGAGTACTCAACTGGCGTCGGATCCATGGCCAGGAATCCCAGTGGCAGTGAAACAAAGCCGACGACGATCAGGATCGTGACGACTGTCGCCCCCACACGGATCATCTTGTTGCGATCAGGATTGTCCCAGCCCAGTGTCTGAAACAAGCTCCACACGCCATGATTGAGATGAAACCCCAACACGACCATCACCAAAATATAAAACGCCGGAACATACCAGTATTCGGCGCTGAATGATGCGGCCAGGTTATTAAAGACGTAGCCATGCTCAAATCCGCCAAAGACGATGGTTCCGGTGGTAAAGTGCAAAATGTGAAACACGATGAAGAAGGCGATCAGGAGCCCGGAAAACATCATGTACAAGGCAGAAAACGATGCCATCCTGCGTTTCTTTTTGACATAGTCCTGCGGCCGGGCTTCGGCACTTTGCATTGCCAGCTGGATCACAACCGTGATGTGCAAAACGACGCTGACCAGCAACACAATGCGAGCCACCCACAACACCGCATACGCCGGAACCATGGGAGCACCGGCAACCCTCAAAAAGTGACCGTATTCGTCGATATGGGGAACACCGTCGGCGTTCGTCCCAGTGAATGCTTTCAAGTTTCCGGTGACGTGTCCGACCAGAAACAGGAACAGAACAAGTCCAGTGATCGCTGCAATCACCTTTTTTCCGATGATGCTGCGGTAGAGTTTTGCGAGACGCTTCATGGTGTTTGAAGATGGTCGATGGGTTTGCAGAACGCGACCTGACTGTTTCAGAAACCAAGCCTTCAACATTGTCGGCCAGTCGCGGTTTCAATTATATGGAATTCCCCGAATAACAAAACGTGATGCAACTCCGGGGATGATTGTAATTGTCCAGAAACGAGTCGGCG
>CAZJEK010000074.1:8716-20351 GCA_964545005.1 uncultured Pirellulaceae bacterium | reverse complement strand
AATCTGGCAGTGAAAACGTAAATCCCCATGCTGGCCAGACACAAGTCGGACTGGCCGGGAATCGTTTTGGGTTGCTCCGGTTTTTCTTCGAAACCCACAATTCGGTGGTGCTCGTTCACCTGCATCACTCCGAAGCTTTTGGCAGCTTCGGGGTCGACCGGCAATGCTGCGACGGTCAGATCGGCATTCATTTGCTGGTGGTATTCCAGCATCCGACGATAGTTCATTTTATAAATATGGTCGCCGGCGAGGATCAGAACATATTGCGGACGTTCCTGTTCAATGGCGTAGATATTCTGGTAAACCGCGTCGGCGGTCCCCTGGTACCACTTTTCGTCGATCCGCTGTTGCGGCGGCATGACATCGATGAACTCGCCCAGTTCGCTGCAGAAATAGGGCCGCCAACCGGTGTTGATATGACGATCGAGACTGAGTGCTTTGTATTGAGTCAGCAGCAACAGTTTCCGCAAGCCACTATTAAGACAGTTGGACAACGCAAAGTCGACGATTCGGTATCCACCGCCAAACGGCACCGCTGGTTTGGCCCGATCACGCGTTAATGGCTCCAGTCGCGAGCCTTTTCCACCGGCCAAGATTACCGCCATCACGTCGTTCATCGCTGTACCTTCCCACGCCGGTTGCCAAAGCAATCCACCGCGTTGTCACGGGCTCGAACCCACGAATTCCATTCTCTCGTGGACTCTCTTTTGTTGCAGAAAACGGAGCGACCGGCAAGAGAAGTCGGGTTGCAAATTCGCTCAAAATTACTCGGACGTGATCGTAGGCACACCCCGAAAGAAATCGCTGGGCAGGGTCGGTTGATTGCTTTCAGGCTTTTCAGCCATTTTGACCTGAGTCGAATATTCCTGGCCATCGCGTAAAAAAGTCACGACCACCGTGGAATTGGGGGGAGTGGACTCGGCAAGTCGGAACAGATCCCGCTCACTGCAAATCGGCTCGCCATTAAACGTGCGAATGATATCGCCTTGCCTGATTCCTGCCCGATCGGCGGGAGATCCTTTCAAGACGTTGATCAACTGAGCTCCATTGAGATCGGGCAACTTCAAATAGTCGACCTGCCGGGAATCAACGGGCAGGGGATAGACCCCCAGATACCCGCGAACCACTCGACCGTTTTTGACCAGTTCGTCGAATACGAATTTGGCAGTGGCACTGGGTACGGCAAAACTGATTCCTTGAAATGTTTCACCGAAAATCGATGTATTGATTCCGATCACGTGGCCCTGCGCGTCGACCAGCGGCCCACCGCTGTTGCCGGGATTAACGGCGGCGTCGGTTTGCAATAACGACTGTTTGAAGTGATTGGAATCGCCGCCGGGGCGATCTTTACCGCTCAAAATTCCTGACGTGATGGTGTGCTGAAAGCCGTAGGGACTACCGACCGCCCAGACCATCGAACCGACATCGACCTTGTCGCTATCGCCCCATTTGGCCGGCACCAGGTTGGGGGCGTCAATTTTCAGCACCGCGATATCGCTGTCGGCATCAATCCCTACCAGTTCAGCCAGGTAAACCCGCCGATTGTACAGCCGAACTTCAAAACTAAGTCCGTTTTTGACCACGTGGGCGTTGGTCACGATATGCCCATCCTCGGAAAAAATAACGCCCGACCCAATTCCTTCCAAGTCACCCGACCGACCGTTTTTGGCGACACGCAGACTGACCACACTGGGTTTAATTCGCTGAGCAACCAACTGGTACGCCAGCGATACGTTATTGAGCGGCCCTTGATCCAGGTGTGCGACAGCATGATCGTATTCGGCGCGGGCTTCGCCACGCGAGGCCGCATAGTAATACTCTTCGACTAACCGCGGTCCAATGAACCAGGCCAATAACAAAGTGATCAAAAAGGTGAACACAAAATAGGCATTGCCGCGCTGAATTTGCCGATCTCGTTCCTGACGAATCTCAGCTCGACCAGGAGGCACGGCACGCGGTTGCAAAGATCGGACAACAGCGCTGTGCGGCGGCGGAACCGTGCCAGCCATCTCTCGACGACGACTGGAATCAGGACTGGCAGAGTGGGGCGGAATGGAATTCGAAGAAATCTGAGGCGCGAGTTCCCGGCAGTCGCCAGTTTGTTTGGAAGGGGATTTAAATTCTTGATCCATACCGCAACCCATCAACGTCTGCTTTCCCGCGGGTCCATTATAGCCAAATTGCCGCAGTCTCGACGACTGTTTTTTTCTGCCAGCACGATTGATCCTGCCAGCACCCGGCGATCGCCTGGAAACCAGAACTCGGCCAACTGGGTGGATTTGGCGGGTTTAACGGGTTACTCAACCATCGAGCCCGGGTCACCGGCACCGAATTTTTTCTGGTGAGGGTTATAGTCATCGATATTGGACACATCCAGGGTCTCGGTAAAACCCTGGTTGGGAATAATCATGATTTCGCTATGCAAGTCATCCTGCTGAGCAACCACGTTGTGGTGGCGTGTGAGCTCCAACACAGCCAGAAAGATCCCCACCATGGCTGACTTGTGCATTCCCGGAGCAAACAACTCGGAAAATGAAACGCTCTGTTGGCGAACGATCATTGAGTGAATGCGTTGCATGTAGACGTGAATCGGCGTTTCATCGTACAGAATATTTTCTTGTGGAACGGGTCGGTTGTCGCGCAAAACTCGACCGAATGCACTTACCAGGTCCCACAATTCGACTTCGTGAATTGGCTGGTCAGCCGGATCCATTTTTTGCAGCGGCGCGTCATTGGCAACGCGAGCAAAACGATTCTGCCATTTCAATGCGTGATCTTCCAGCAGCAAGCTGGCATCTTTGAACTGCTTATACATCAACAGCCGGACGACCAGGCCTTCGCGTGGATCCGTATCCGACGATTGTTCGTCATCAGGCTCGTGCTCGTTGCGTGGCAACACAGCACGTGTCTTCATCTCGACCAGGATACTGGCAACTTCCAGAAAGTCGCCCACGCTATCAATCGAAATCTCTTTCAAGACATCGATGTATTCAAGGTATCGGTTGGCGATCGTGGAGAGCGAAATTTGCGACAGTTCAACCTCGTGCCGCCGAACCAAAAACAGCAGCAGATCGATCGGACCGCGAAAGTAATCAGAATCGACTTGAAAATTCACGGCGGAGAATCGAACGAATTTGAGTTCTGGGTTTGAGAAATCATCCTAACCCAAGTTCCGCCAGCCCGAAAGATTGATCGCTGCGGCGCGACGGTTCGAGCGGGAACAGCGACGAGCAAGCTTCGTATTGCCGTCTTTCGCTCCGCGAAAAATATGTAGCATGGCCGATTCGGCCGTGTTCGCAGAAGAACGTTCGGCGTTGGGCGAAAGCCCTGCGGACTCGGGCTAATGGCCCCAGCTACCTATCGCGATCATGTCCAGCGGTTCTGGCACTAGCCACCTACTTTTTTCAAAGGCTTCAACTGGCTTTCGTCTGGGTTGATTTGAGTGCGGCCTTTCTAATTGGCCATCACCACTGGCTGGTCCACGTCGAGAACCTGTTGTTTCTTGCCGAGAAACCTGCGTGCCAGGAAAAACAGCGCTACTGCCGCCACCAACAGCACCGCAGCAAATACTGGGCGGTAGAACAGCCAGGCCACAGCAATCACGATCAGCGAGATGCCGCCAGCCACCATCATTGCCACGATGGCGATTCCGAAACCGACCAAGCCTCCCAAGAAAGGTACAACATCACTGAGCACCGCCAATGGTCGCAATACCAGTCCGAAACCGACCGCCATCACGACGAAACCTGCCAAACGCAGCCCCCACAACAACATCGTGTTGGCGGTTTCAGCTGCGGTAAACAAATCGTCAGCGGACTTGCGACCGTCAGCAAACAGGCTGATCGAGCCATCCCTGGTTTTGAAAGGCTGAAAGGAATCCCCCTGTTGTTGGTACACGAAACTTAGTTCCGAAGGGCCAACGTATTCAAACCAGATTCGGACATCGCCAACCTTGGGCATCTTGGGCTCGTCGCCCAGGTAGTACCGATTGTCTTCAATTTTCAGTTTCTCTTTCTGGTCGGGATCGACGAACGAAAACGTCTTGTCAGCTTCCAGCGTTACCGGCTGATAGTTGGAGATCTTGTCGACTTGATCGGCGGCCAAACGAAACGCACCAAAGTGAACTTCCGGGGCCGTCCAAACTTCGGTGCGGTAGGGCATCGGAGGATTGCCCTTTCCGTAAGTCGATTTCCCCTGCTGATGAAAATCAGCCGAATCGATTTCGGTATCACTCCATACCTGGTCGTAACTGTATTCGGTCTCGGTACGACGTCTCCCACCAATTTTCTTTTTCCGACGAGTCTTCTTATTCTCGCGCCATTGGTACATTTCGACCCGGCGAACCAGTTTAATGGCATCGTCAACGGTGATCGCGAATTTCTCATCCGACAAAGTGGCATCGGAATGAGCAGTGCCGACCATGTGCACCAACTGCCCTTCGTTAGCTGAGTCGATCGAATCGGGCGAGACATCCGCCCGCACCAGGCCTCGACCTTCGGCTAACGTCCTGGCTCGATGAACGGCTCGACCTTCATTCCAAAACAACAGCGGGATAGCGATGATCGCCAGCAATCCACCAACCAGAATTCCTTTGAATGCACCACCAACTCGACTGAACCAGGATTGGTTGGAAACTTCGGTAAAGGACATCAATCACCTCGAATGAAACTGCTTGGAACAACTTTACTATTTCATCATCGGAGAGGTTTTCTCCTGAAAAAACTGGACAAAGTGGCCCAAAATCATGGTTTTTCGAGAACCGCAACGTTCGGTCTCCGTAACCCTATCAGCCACATCGAGTCGCCAGTTGCTGAAATCCAATGGAATGGTGTTCTCAGCATTAATCAGAAAAAGCGACTCAATTGGCCATAAAACGCCCGGATTCCGATTGTGGTCTTGCCCCTAATTTCAGCTTTTTGTAATTACAGATCACAAAACTTTAAAGTTCGCAGGTCAAAGGATGGACCGAACCTTGATTCTCAACCCACTTATCGCGCGCCGTTTACGCTCACGCATCACCAGCATCGGGATGCGACCAGGTACTCTACCGGCGTTTTTTATCTGCCTGATGGCGCCGCTGTTGTTTTCGGGATGCCAAACCACTGGCTTGCAATCGACCGCCATCCCGGCACCACCCCCACCGCCAACGCTGAACACTGCTCAACTGGACAACGTCCGTTATCAGAGCCCCGACCAGGAGGATAATCGGGTGCTCAGCCGTAACCGGTTGGAATTCGACCAACCATTGCGGGACGCGATGACCACCGGTTCAGGTGACCAGGAGGTCGACTCCAGCCAACAGCACCGAGTCGCGGAAATCATCATCGAGGGCAATCGCACCCTGCCGACTCACCAGATTCGCAAAAACATGCGGACTCGGCCAGGACGTTTTTTTGACCCCGATTTACTGCAACAAGACGTCAACCAACTGTGGCGGATGCCGGAAATCAGCCGCGTCAAAGGTCCCTTCTTACAGCGAACCGAGGCTGGCGTGGTGATCAAAATCGACGTCGAAGAACGCCCGATGATCACTCAGGTCGAATTCATCGGTAACCGGGGAATCCCGGACCGAACCCTGAAAAAGGAAACCGGCCTGGAAGACGGGCGACCGCTGGATGTCCACCAGATCCGAATGGCGAAGACCCGCCTGGAAGAACTGTACAAGGAAAAAGGGTACCCCAGAACGCAAGTCGAAATCATGGAGGGCAACGAGGACAATGACAACAAAGTCGTATTCGTGATCCATGAAGACGAGAAACAACGGATTTGGAAAGTCAGCTTTGAAGGCAACTCGATCGCCACCGACGCGCGATTGAAAAGCTTCATTGAATCCAAACCCGGTGTGCTGAAAGTTTTTGGTGGACTGGTCAATCGAGATGAAATCGAACAGGACATCACGCGGTTGGTCAACTACTACCGCAGCCTGGGATTCTTTAACGCTCAAATCGGACGCGAGATTAGCGAAAGTAACGATGGCCGCTGGTTGACGTTGAGGTTCATCATCAACGAAGGCCCGCGTTACAAAGTTCGCAATGTGTCGTTCATGGGCAATCAGTCCTACAACCAGGACCAGTTGGGAGACCTGATTGAATTAAAACCAACGGCCGGCGAAATGCCTGAATTCAACGTAGCCAAAATGAATCGGGACGTTACTGAGATTCGCGAATTGTACGGCAGCCAGGGATTCATCATGGCCAACATCGAAGCCGAACCGAGATTCCTGGAAGAGCCCGGAATGCTGGACATCGTTTACAAGATTTCCGAAGGCAAACAGTTCGTCGTTGGTGACATCAACATCCATTATGTCGGCGGAGCAGCAATCACCAAACGGGAAGTAATTCTGAACCGAATTGCCTGCCGGCCAGGCGAACTGGTGGACTACAACAAGATTCGGACCAGCGAACGGTTGCTGGGAGCCAGCCAGATTTTCGCCGTCGGTGGAGCGACCGGAGGAGCCCGGCCCCGCATCGCGATGACACCTTCGAAGTCGGATTACTACCAACGGTACGCACGAGCCAATCAATCTCGTTCAATGCGTTAAAGCCCCGGACTTTGCCGTCTGCTTTGGTCTTTCTTTCAACTCACTGGACTCCCTGCAACCATGTCACTCAGCGACTTCCAATCCTTGACATCCGAAGATGCGACGCGATTCACTTCGCGCACGGACCGAGTGATGGTTCCTTGCCAGCCTGACCGCATTGGTGCCATGATGCCTCAACGACTACGGACTAACCAGACACAGGGTCCAGCAAAATTCTCATCAGCCCAATGCTGGATGGCTCAAGTCTCGCTGGCCTGTTTTTTACTGCTACTGTCGACCGGCTGCCAAACCAGCAATCCATTGATGCCCCAGGCGAATCGCTGGTTCAAGCAGGACATCAACTTTGGCAGTGTCGACTTTGCCGCCGTCGAACCCGTTTACTCGCCCGAGAGTGGCGTTAGCCGACTGGAACGTTTGGCCAGCGACCGGCCACTGGCGATCGGCGCCGTAGCGGGAACCGAAACCATCCAACTGGCCGCTCATAAACCAGCAACGCCATCGATCGATTCCAGCGACGTGATTCGAGGCCAGTCACCGGACGACAACCAGTTTGCCGCCGATGGATTTTCGTTTCCTGAAGGCAGTCCTGGTTTGTTCCGATCTGAGGATTCAGGCTCAGATCAGGAAACGCCTAATCGCGCCGCACAGATTCCCACCACCGGCCCGGACGACGAGCCAGCTGGTGGAGTTCGCAAAGTGGCCTACAAGCAATACCCCGAACTTTCGGCTCAGGGACGCCCCGCTGGCAATGGGCTGCCCTCGCCAGACATCGGTGCCCCCAATGAAATGAACCCGCTGGTCCAGCCTTTTGAACGAGGTGGAAATGCTCCCTTGCCGTTCCCGATGAACTACGCTGACCTGGATGTGTACGTCACCGAAACACAAACGGGACGGATGAATTTTGGTGGTGCCTACAACTCGGACAATGGGATCGTTGGTCAGTTTACGATCGATGAAAAGAACTTTGACCTGTTTCGTTGGCCACGAAGCTTCCGGGATATTGCTGACGGCACAGCCTGGCGCGGTGGCGGCCAGCAGTTTCGTCTGGAACTGGTTCCCGGTGCCAACCTTGAACGCTACCTGGTCAGTCTGACCGAACCCTACCTGTTCGGCACGAACTATAGTTTAAGCGTCAGCGGATACCTGTTCGATCGAAACTATTTTGACTGGGACGAGGAACGCTTGGGCGGTCGGGTTTCCATCGGCCGACGACTGACTCCCGATCTTTCGATCAACATGGCGCTGCGGATGGAAAGCGTCACATTGGACAACGCTCGCACAGATGCCTCTCCGTTGCTGAACAGTTCTCTGGGGACCAGTAATCTGTTCCTGGCTAGCGCCGGACTGATCCGTGATACTCGCGATTCAATGGTTGCGGCCACCGAAGGAAGCTACCTCGCACTGACCGTCAGCCAGGCATTTGGCGACTACAGCTACACTCGCGGTGATCTGGACTATCGAACCTATCGCCTGCTGTACGAACGACCCGACGGTTCGGGCCGCCACACAATCAGCTTCGGAACCAAGCTTGGATTTACCGGCAGCGATACGCCAATCTTTGAAAACTACTACGCCGGTGGATTTTCGACCTTGCGAGGTTTCGATTTCCGCGGGGCTGCACCGACGGAAAATGGCGTCCGCGTGGGCGGCGAATTCCAATGGCTCAATACCCTGGAATACATGTTCCCGCTGACCGCCGACGACGCTTTGAAAGGCGTTCTGTTCTGTGACTTTGGTACAGTGGAAGAAAGCGTAGAATTGAACTCGGAAAACTTTCGGGTCGCCCCCGGGTTTGGTTTGCGGGTCGCGATGCCGGGACAAGCCGGTGGGGCACCGCTGGCCTTCGACTTCGCGTTTCCTGTTTCGACTGCGGCTGGGGATGAAGAAAAAGTCTTCAGCTTTTACCTGGGCGTAATGAGGTAGCCGATGACGCCGAGGCAAACCGATCGTTCGGCTGTTTGCAGCGTCTGCCTGGCCGCAGGGTTCGTGATGATCGCTGCTGGACTATCAACGGCCCATGCCCAAACGCCCCAACGCTATCCGTACCCGGCTTCGAATCCAGCAACCGGAAATGGTGCCAGCTCGACCAACACTGGAGTTCGATCTCCCTGGAATCGAGTTACCGACCAGTTCAATTCGTCAGCGCGATCTCAGGGTGAATTCCCAACTCGCGTGGCGGCCACGCCGCAATCCGGAAACACGATGCAGGTCCCGTTTTCCGGTCAAAGCTTCGCGTCGCCATCGATCAACGGCGGCTACCAACCCCCTCAAATCATTGGCTCCCAGGCACTGCCACCAACGGGTCCGATCGGAAGTGGCGTTTGGACCGGTCCGGCCACCCTCCCTCAAACGGGCACCAATCTTTACGGCGCACCGATTGTCGACCCATCTCAATCAGCCCCCATCCCTCAGCCGATGACACCGGATCTGTTGATCGAAGGTCTGCCGGAGGACCAGAATTTTTCAGACCAGGGTCCGGTTCCCATCGATCTGGACGTTTATGTCAACCAGGCACCGACGGGACGCATGATGATTGGTGGTACTTACGGAACCGACAATGGACTGGTCGGCGAATTGATCATTGATGAACGAAATTTTGACTTGCTGAATTTCCCTCGCAGCGTTGACGACCTGTTCGATGCCCGGACTTGGCGCGGTGGCGGCCAAACGCTGCGGGCTGAAATTGTTCCGGGGACTGACCTGGAACGTTACCTGATCAATTTTGGCGAACCCTACCTGTTTAACAGCAACGTCAGCTTAAGCCTGTCGGGATACTACTTTGACCGACAATACTATGACTGGGATGAACAGCGAGCCGGTGGTCGCATCAGCCTGGGCCGGAAACTGACCAACTACTTGTCCGTTAGCACGGGTTTACGGTTGGAGAGCGTTGAAGTCGACAATCCCCGAGTGGGCACGTCGGCACAATTGAATGCGGATCTGGGACGCCACGATTTCTACCAATTCAATGTTGGATTGGTTTATGACACTCGACAGTCGCCCTATGGTTTGGAATCAGGCGAGTATTTATCGTTGAGCTTTAAGCAGGCTTTCGGCGATTACAGTTTTTCCCGAGGCGACATCGACTTTCGATTGCAACGGCTGTTATTCCAACGCACCCCAACCTCGGGTCACCACGTCATCAGCTACCGGACCCAGCTAGGGTTTACGGGCTCTGATACGCCGGTATTCGAAAATTATCTGGCAGGGGGATTCACGTCGATGCGTGGTTTTGATTTCCGCGGCGTTTCACCGATCGAAGGCGGCGTTCGCGTGGGCGGTGAATTCCAGTGGCTCAATTCGCTGGAATATCAATTCCCGATCACCTGGGACGACATGATTTCGGGGGTCGCGTTTGTTGACTTCGGAACGGTGGAAGAGAGTATCGAAATCCAGTCGGACAACTTTCGCGTCGCTCCCGGTGTTGGGCTGCGAGTGAATCTACCGTATGCCGGGATGAGTGCACCGCTGGCCTTCGATTTTGCTTTTCCAGTTGACGAAGCCGCCGGCGACGACAAGCGAACCTTCAGTTTCCTGATCGGGATCGTGCGTTAGGCTTGCAGCTTGGTTGTTCGGCCTTGATTTACGTAGCATGGCCGATTCGGCCGTGATCGCAACGGAATACCCAATGTTGGGTGAAAGCCCTTCCGACTCGGGCCAATGGCCCAAGCTACTACCGCCCCCAAAAACACCCACAAGGGCTGCGATTCTCACCAAACCGTTCCCCACTTAACTAGTGGTTGCTAAAAACACCTGAAGGGGCCATAATACGCCACTATTGGATTTGATAGCATGCGGTTGCCAGCACCGCTACGCAAGCATTGGACGGCTTGTTTTGATTCTGGAGAAACCATGAAGTTTGGCTTTTGCCTGACAGCGTTCATTGTCGGTTGCTTATTTACCGTGTTCATGAAAGCCACCGACACTGTCGGCGATGTTTCCAATCCGACCCTTGACCGCGAATGGTCAACCATTATCACATCGGCCACATCCGAACCGATGGATGGTGAGCTGAGCGTCGTTGAAGATCTATTCGCCACGACTCGCGAAGGCGTTAACGTCTCAAGGTTGACGGTCCGCAATTCCAATGGAATTTCGTTGGAAGTGATTGAGTATGGCGCGACCATCACCGCAATTAACACTCCCGATCGACTGGGAAACGTTCGCAATACGCTGCTTAGTTGTGAAGGACTGGAAGGTCACCAAGCCTGCCAATACCACTTTGGCTCGGTCATAAACCAGTCGTTTGGGGAGCTGTTGCAAATTGACTTGAGTGACTCGGGTTCAACCGCGCCCAAACTGTGCAACCAGGTTTGGTCGGCAACCAAGTTGATCGGCCATGATTCCGTTGGCGTTCGGCTGACGTTGGATTTGCCGATTGGGACTCACGATGAAACCGAGGTCGCGCGATTGATGGTCGAATATGTTTTGAACAATGACGACGAACTGGCGATTCATTTTTCTGCTCAGTCAGACGCTGAGTTGGCTCTTCGTCCGGCCAACGTTTTGTTTTGGAACCTCGGTGATGCAATCACCGAACCTGTCATCGACCATCAGTTGGAAATTGATGCCGATTTCATTTGTGATCCAGTGACACAGGCCGAAACCAAGGTCGCTGATTCCCTGTTGGATTTTCACCGTTTGCGTCCATTGAAATCTGCGGCTCCTGCTCCTTCGAGCCTGAACGCAGCCTATTCGCTGGCCTCTCAGGGTCAGGCGTTTGCTAAGGCTGCGACTCTTTACAGTCCGGTGTCAGGCCGGCGGATGGAAGTTTGGACCGATCAACCGCGGCTCTGGCTGTCGACCGGCGACGACTTCAATGGTCAGCCGATCAGTGGTGGGTTCCAGCAAAATGCGGGAGTCGCGTTGATTCCACAGACGGGTCAATTCGCAACGGTCAGCCCAGGCATCCGCTATCAGAGCTCAACCGTGTTCCGGTTTTCCACTGACGCCTCAGAGTAGACCGGTTCCGCATCGGTTAGTCGAATCCACCCCAGCATGCTGGCCAGCCAGCCCCAACGGATCAGTTGGTATCCATGGGCCGTGCTTTCTTCCACGACATGCCGACCGACGGCAATGGTCACCATCGCCAGG
>CAZJEK010000074.1:0-8706 GCA_964545005.1 uncultured Pirellulaceae bacterium | reverse complement strand
AGCGATAGATCTCGATCGCATCCGACCAGCGGCCTTGTTGCCAGGTTGAGCGTGCGATTTGCAACAGGTTGACGGCCAGTACCCTCGTCAATTTCCCGATCGCGATCATGGCCAGCACGAAAAACACGGCTCCCATGGCGACGCCAAACGGTTCGCCGGAAACAAGTGCCGCCACCACACAGCTTGCGGTCACCCAAATCATCAGAGTTCGCAATGAGAACGATTTGGAATGGAAATGCAGCATCCGATGTGACGACCAAGCGGTGTACTTAAAAAAACGCAGAATAAAATTTGAAACCGAAAGATTATCGATTTGATCTTTGCCGGGCGATTGGTGGTGCTGGATGGCTCCCCAAAACACAGCATAACGGCTTTTAGTTTGCCGCGTATTCCTACTGGACAAATTTGCTTGCACGATCCGCATAATCGGACATTGAGACCGTGGACGGTTGCGACAATTGAGCCAGTTGACCATTGGACGGACGCAACTAACATGGACCCAACTTCAACGTTAAGTTAGCCCCAATACTTAACGATTCGGCCGTGGATCCTGCCCCAAATCCCCTTTTTCTCCACCGTCGAATCCGAAGCCCCTGATCTATTCGCCACCAATCACCAAGACGAGCAACTAATGAGTATCGCCATCGTAACCGGTTCGGCCGGTTTGATCGGATCCGAAGCGTCACGCCACTTCGCTAACCAGGGCCTGACCGTTGTCGGAATCGACAACGACATGCGGAAAGAGTTTTTCGGAGCAGAAGCTTCAACGACTTGGCAGCGACAACGACTGCAGGAAGAGCTGGGCGATCGTTACCATCATGTTGACGGTGACATTCGCGATGAAATCCTGATGGGCAACTTGTTTTCCGAGTACGGCGACGATATCAAGCTGATCGTTCATACTGCGGCCCAACCATCGCATGACTGGGCCGCTCGTGACCCGCACAAGGACTTTACTGTCAACGCCAACGGAACCCTGAATCTGTTGCAGGCGACACGGGTCCATTGCCCGGATGCGGTCTTTATTTTTACATCGACCAATAAAGTCTATGGCGACACGCCCAATCACTTACCGCTGATCGAACAGGACAAGCGTTGGGAGATTGCCTCCGAACACGAATTCAGCAATGGCATCAGCGAGTCGATGTCGATCGACAGCTGCATGCACAGTTTGTTCGGGGCTTCCAAAGTTGCTGCCGACATACTGGTTCAGGAATACGGTCGTTACTTTGATATGAAAACGGCGTCGTTCCGGGGTGGCTGCCTGACCGGCCCCAACCACAGCGGCACGCAGTTGCATGGATTCCTGGCGTATTTGATGAAGTGCACGATGACCGGCACTCCGTACCAGGTGTTTGGCTACAAAGGCAAACAGGTTCGCGACAACATTCACAGCTACGACCTGATCCAGGCATTCGATCATTTTTATCGCAATCCACGTTGCGGCGAAGTTTACAACATTGGTGGCTCGCGGTTCAGCCATTGTTCAATGTTGGAAGCGATCGATCTGTGCGAGGAAATCTCGGATCGCAAACTCGAATACACCTACCAGGACACTAACCGGATGGGCGACCACATCTGGTACGTCAGCGATGTCAGCAAATTCCAGCAACACTACCCTGACTGGAAGCTGACCAAAGACGTAAAAACAATCCTGACTGAAATCTACGAATACAATACCAGCCGGTGGCAGGAGCCGGTGGCCCAATGATCGACAAGGGAAAGCACAACCTGCTGGGCGTCAACATCAACGCGGTTGACTACGAAGCGGCCGTGTCAAAAATCGTCGACGCAGCTCAACATCGCCGTCCGTTGGGCGTGTCCGCCTTGGCGGTACATGGCGTGATGACCGGAGTCGGCGACGACGAACACCGCCATCGCCTGAACCAGCTGGAATTGATCGTTCCCGACGGCCAACCTGTGCGCTGGGCATTGAACTGGTTGTACAAAACGGATTTGAAAGATCGCGTTTACGGTCCCAACCTGATGTTGAAGACCTGTCAGGCGGCAGCCGAAAATGGCTTGCCGATTTTCCTGTTCGGGGGAAAACAGGAATTGCTGGACGATTTGCAAGCCAAGTTGCTGGCCAAATTTCCCGACCTCAAAATTGCTGGCTCGATGGCGTCCCGGTTTCGCACCGTAACTTCGGAAGAGAAACAGGAAATCATCGCGGCGATCGAAGCCAGTGGGGCATCGATTTGTATGGTGGGGCTGGGTTGCCCGCGACAGGAAGTCTGGGCTTATGAGTTTAAAGATGATCTGCGGATGCCTGTCCTGGCAGTGGGCGCGGCGTTCAATTTTCACGCTGGCCAATTGGCTCAGGCCCCTCCCTGGATGCAGCGGATGGGACTGGAATGGCTGTTTCGACTGGGAAAAGAACCGTTGCGACTGTGGCGCCGCTATCTGATTCTCAATCCGTACTACTTGAGCTTGTTGTTCCTGCAGTTGACCGGATTGAAAAAATTTGATCCCGCAACGACCCGAGCGCCTCAGCGAGAGATTCTGTACGGGTAACAGTGCGAATGCTACATCAGGGCAGGTGCGATTTTTCTGCGCTGGATCGATTTGCTGGCAGGTCGTCTCTCGCTTCCAGAGAGTTTTCAGGCGATCATTGCATTCAGCGCGAAAAGTCAACCGCCGAAAAGCAGAGTTAGCTGAGAACGCGCCAAGCCCTCTAGAATTTCTGCAAGCTCCGTGTTCTCTGCGCCTCTGCGGTTTTTTCTCCATGATTCTGCCAAGAGCTTTCTTTCGATCCCTTGGGTTGAAAAAATGTCAGTTGACCAGATTCCAGCATTAACGACTCAAGGACCACTCACATGAACGAATCGAAACGCCGCCAGCGACTTCGATCCCGCTTGCGAAAGCTGGGTTTACCAGCAATCCTGATCACCGACATCGTCAACGTTCGCTATTTGACCGGATTTACCGGAAGTTCAGCCTACCTGTTGCTGACCAAGGATACCGATTGGCTATTGTCGGACACGCGATACGAAGTCCAACTCCAGCACGAATGCCCCGATCTGGAACTTGAGATCCGGACCGCCAAGTCGACGATGCTTGATTCGGTTGAGCGTGTTGTGACTTCAGCCGGCATTAAAGCGTTAGGTTTTGAAAACCATCGATTGATCAAGTCGGAGTTTGATCAGCTTGAAACGCGATTGGCGGGCACGGAACTGGTCGCTACCGAACAGCTTGTTGAGGAACTGCGTGCCGTCAAGGATCGCCATGAAATTCAGGCGATCCGGCGATCGATCGACATCAACCAGCGAGCGTTCGAGGTCATTGTCGCTCAGTTGCGTCCCGACCAGACTGAACGAGACATCGCCCACAACCTGGAACATCAGATGCGGGCGTTCGGGGCAGCCGGTTTTGCCTTTCCTGCGATTGTCGGTGTCGGTCCCCGCGCGGCGTTGCCGCACGGAGTACCCGGGTCAACGCGAATCGATGCTGCCCCGTTTTTGCTGGTTGATTGGGGCGCCAAGGTGGATGGTTACCTGAGCGATTTGACGCGGGTGATTGTTACCGGCAGATGCCGAAAACGATTTCGCCAGGTCTATGACGTTGTCCTGGAGGCGCAACAGGCCGCCATCGCCGCCATCGCGCCGGGGGTCAGCTTCCAGACGGTTGACCGTGCAGCGCGTTCGGTGATTGAAAACGCTGGTTTTGGCAAGTACTTCGGGCATGGTACGGGCCACAGCTTTGGCCTGGAAATCCACGAATTACCCTATCTTTCGCCGATTCACGAGGGCGAATTGAAGCCCGGGATGGTGATTACGATTGAGCCGGGAATCTACCTCCCCGATTTTGGCGGGGTTCGAATTGAAGACGATATCCTCGTGACCCCCGCCGGTCGCGAGGTTTTGAGCAATTTACCGAAAGAATTCGAACAGTGCCGGCGACACCTTGGCGACTAATCAGCGTATTGACTACAATTGCGGCTTTTAAAATCACGCTAGACGGCCGCAGGCGTCTGCCAGACGTTCATGGGGAAGCCCTGGATTGTTTGAAACCGCCTGCCAAGGCCCCCTGATACACCACCCTTTGGAGCAACCATGGCCAAGGAAAAATCTGAATCTGTATTTGAGGTTCAAAAGATCCGCGAATTGATTGAGTTGATGCGGGAAAACGAGCTCGGCGAGATCGACCTCAAGCAAGCCGACCAGCGAATTCGGTTACGCAAGGGTGGCTCAGATCAGCCCATGATTTACGCTCCAGCTCCGGCCCCCGCAGCTGCATCGGCCCCAGCTCCGACAGCTGCCGCACCAGCAGCAGCCAGTGCACCGGTTGACGAAGGCAACATTGCGTTCATTGAAAGCCCCACGATTGGCACGTTCTATTCCAAACCCAAACCAGACTCTGATGACTTTGTCAAAGTCGGTGATATGGTTAGCCCCGACACTGTCGTCTGTATTGTGGAAGCGATGAAGATGTTCAACGAAATCACGGCTGGCGTTTCCGGAAAGATTGTCGAAGTGCTGGTCAAAAACGAAGATCCTGTCGACAACAACAAACCATTGTTCAAAGTTGACCTTGGCTGAAATTCAGCCCGTTAATTGATTCTGTTTGCTGCAGCGGAAGTCACACTTGGCTGCAGCTTTCCAGCTTGCCTGCCTCCGGTTCTCGGATTGCCCTGCTGTTCGGGCGCCGGTTGCCTGGTTTCGAGTACCGATGTGCCAACCCTGGCAAGCTCCAACTGTCACCTACCCCCATTCTTTGACACCATGTTCAATCGAATTCTGATCGCCAATCGCGGAGAGATTGCTCTGCGGATCATCCGCGCCTGCAAGGAAATGGGCATCCAGACCGTAGCCGTATTCAGCGAGGCCGACCGTGGCAGCGCTTACCTTGAACTGGCTGACGAAGCCTACTGCGTCGGCAACGCCAAATCAGCGGACAGCTATTTGCGGACCGTTCAGATCATCAGCGCCGCTGAATTGGCCGACGCTGAAGCAATCCATCCGGGCTACGGCTTTATGGCCGAGAACGCCGACTTCAACGAAGCTTGCCGCGACTCAAATATCAACTTCATCGGGCCCTCTCCGGACGCGATGCGAATGTTGGGTGACAAGAACACGGCCCGCTCATTAGCTAGAAAAGCCAATGTTCCTGTCGTTCCTGGAAGTGCCGGGCTGATCGAAGATCCCGATGAAGCCGTCAAAACCGCTGCCGAAATTGGCTATCCCGTCCTGGTCAAAGCAACCGCTGGTGGTGGCGGGAAGGGGATGCGAATTGCAGCCAACGAAGCCGATTTGAAAACAGCCGTCGAACAAGCGGCTCAGGAAGCCAAAGCAGCCTTTGGTGATGCTGGGGTTTACCTGGAGAAGTTTGTCGATCGCCCCAAACACGTCGAAGTCCAGGTCATCGCCGACACTCACGGCAACGTCGTTCATTTGTGGGAACGCGATTGTTCGACGCAACGGCGTCACCAGAAACTGATCGAAGAGAGCCCGGCTCCGACGTTACCCAACGAAGTGCGGACCGCGATTTGCGATGCGGCCGTTCGCATGATCAAAGCCGCCGACTACTACAATGCGGCGACCGTCGAATTCATTGTCGACAAAGACAACAACTTCTACTTCATCGAAGTCAATGCACGGATTCAAGTTGAACATCCGGTTACTGAAATGGTGACAGGAATTGACTTGATCCAACAGCAAATTCGAGTTGCTGCGGGTGAGAAATTATCGTTTACCCAAGACGACATTCAATGCAACGGTGCCGCCATTGAATGTCGCATCAATGCCGAAGATCCCGAACGTAATTTTGCCCCCTGTCCCGGTAAGATCGAATCGATCTGCATTCCGGGCGGGTTAGGGGTGCGATTCGATACCCATGTTCACGCAGGCTATACGGTTCCGCCTTACTATGATTCAATGGTTGGCAAGCTGATCGTGCATCAGCCGACCCGCGAGCAGGCGATTGCCTGCATGGTCCGCTGCCTGGAAGAGCTACGGATCAAAGGAATCAAAACCGTGGTCGATTTTCAAAAACAGGTTTTGCTCCATCCCGATTTTGTCAACGGCGACGTTGACACCAAGTGGGTCGAGCGAAATCTGACGAACGATAAATAGCAAGGAACTGTAGTGAGCAATTCTTTATCCCATCCCATTAAAAGCGATTCTCCGTTCAAACGCGTTGCGATTCTGTTTGCCGGTGGACCGGCGCCGTCTGCCAATGCCGTCATCTCGGCAGCAGCCGCGTCGTTCCTGCGCGCAGGCGTTGAAGTGATCGGCATCAAGCACGGGTACTCTTCGCTGATCGAGTATGACGCGTCGCAACCATTGGAAGAAGGCAAAGACTTCATCAAACTGACGCCTCCAGTGCTGCGTCGAACCCGCAGCCAACAGGGCATCATGATCGGCACTGCCCGCACCAACCCCGGTAAGCATATCAAGGGGCCAGAAGATCTGGACAACCCCGAAAAATGTGCCCCGATGGAACGCGTTTGCGAAGCCTTGGACAGCATCGAAGTCGACGCGTTGATCTCGATCGGTGGCGACGACACTCTGAAAACGGCTAACAAGTTCAAGCTGCACCAGGAACGCAACCGGCAGGACAAAAAGATCATGCCAGTGGTCCACTTGCCAAAAACCATCGACAACGACTACCACGGAATCGATTTCACGTTCGGCTTTTTCACTGCGGTCGATTTCCTGGCGACCGAAATTCGTAGTTTGATCTACGATGCCGAAGCTACCAAATGCTACTTTCTGACCGAAACCATGGGGCGCTCGGCGGGCTGGTTGTCCTATGGTGCCGCGATCGCCGGTGAAGCCAGCTTGGTAATCAGTGTCGAAGACGTGATCGCCGGCTACCTGATCGAAGAAGAATATACTGATGGCAATGGCGATACCCAGACTCGCCAATGCATGGACATGGACGCCGTTTCGGAACGGATTGTCAAAACATTATTGGCCCGTGAAGCCGAAGGCAAAGAGTACGGTGTGATCGTCGTTGCCGAAGGACTGGCCGAATACCTGCCATTTGGATACGTGGAAGGCGTTTCGCGCGACGAACACGGTCATATCAACATCTCGGCCGTCAGCTTGCACAAGATTATGTCCAAAGCGGTGGAAGCCAAGTACACCGAAAAAACGGGGGCCAAACGGTCGGTCAAGGGATTGCAGTTGGGATATGAAGCCCGCTGTGCCAAACCTCACGCATTCGACGCCATGCTGGGCAGCCAGCTGGGTGTTGGCGCATTCCGTGCCTTGGTCGAAGAAAAACTGAACGGTGTGATGGTCAGTGTTTCCGGACAACTGGACCTGCACTACGAACCGTTTGAAAAACTGGTGGATCCGGAAACCTTGGTGACGGTCGTTCGTTACATCGATGTCAACAGCGACTTCCACCGCCTGGCTCGATTCCTGGAAACCCAGGTCAACGACTAATTTCGCCGATTCAAACAACCTTACCAGAAAGCGCCACCGAACCTGACTCGGTGGCGTTTCTTGTTTCTCATTTGAATGACTTCAAAGTCGACCGATTACGCGGCTCGGGCCAGCAATTTGCCCACCACGTTAACATCCAGTTGCGGGAAGGGGATCGAGATATTGGCTCGGTCCAATTCCTGCTTGGCTGCGGCCGTTAACTGTTCGCGAACGCCCCAGTAATCCTTCGTCGCGCACCAGACTCGCAGCTGCCAATCGACCGAAGAAGCCCCCAGCTCCTTCAGCACGACGGCCGGTTCAGGGCGATCGCCAGCAAATTGTTCGGCTGCGACTTGGTCGATTTTCGTGACTGCGCGCATCAGCGCCGCTCGCGTCGCATCCAGATCGGCAGCATAGTCTGCCCCGACGTTCACGTCGACACGACGAATTGGATTGCGCGAAACGTTTTCCAGTTTGGCGCCGAAGACCTCTGCATTGGGAATGATCAGGTGGCGATTGTCGGATGAATTCAAGCGAGTCGTGAACAGGTCAATTTCTTCGACTTTGCCTTCCGTCCCGGCGACCTTGATATAGTCGTCAACTTTAAATGGCCGGAACACCAGCAGCATGACCCCAGCGGCAAAATTGCCCAGCGTTCCCTGCAAGGCCATCCCGATCGCGAACCCTGCGGCAGCCAGGATTGCCGCGAATCCGGCAACTTGAATGCCCAGTCTCTGCTCCAGGACGACCATCGCAACGAGCAGCAGCAACACGTTCCGGACGGCTTTGGACAGGAATTTGCCCAGCGTCACGTCGATTTTCTGAGTCACCACGCCGCCGACCATCCGCCCCAGCCAGGACGTTACCAGGTAACTGATGAACAGGATGGCCAACAAGGTCGTCGCATCGCCGCAGAGCGATAGCAGATCGGCTTGAGCCTGAGCACCAACGTCCCCACCGCGAAACGCGTCTGAGACCGTTTTGATTAATCCAGTAGTCGTTACCGAAACCTCATCGGCTGCGGCAGCAGTATCTTCTCCACGAACACTGCCAGAACAAGCAAAGGGAATGGCGAGTGCAATGATTGCTGCTCGATTCTGTTTCCAATTGAGACTCAGTCCCATCTGCTACACTCCTGTCGTCCTTGACCTGTGAAACGCGGCGATTGTAGAAAGTTGCGGGTTACGGGCAAGATCGTTATCACCGATGCCAGCATGTAGTCTGCCCAAATGCCAACTTTTTCAGTTTCGACGTTGCATTATTGCAAATGTAATTCTCGGAAATGGAAACCCGACGCGTGAGCGAGGGCTACACCGATGCGTGTTTTCCCTCGCTT
>CAZJEK010000073.1:5007-20449 GCA_964545005.1 uncultured Pirellulaceae bacterium | reverse complement strand
TACCTGTCCCCAGCCCTGCAGGCTGGGCTGGGCAAACGATGGGGCCTTCGGCCCAGAGAATAGCTTCTTTCAGGTGTAGCTCAAGAAGCAGGCATTACCCCGATAGTACCAGTTGCACGTTTTTAGAATAGGTGTTGACAGGCACTGGCAAAATCTCCCGGCGAAGTGAGCGAGGCAAGTTGCACCCGTCTGAGATCTTGGTCACACCTTAAGATCGACAATGGAGCCAAAGAAAGCGCGTTTCCACAGCTGAATCTGAGAATCACCTATCAATTAATGGAATTGCGTCCTGGGTCGGACAACGCATACGCTTCCACTTCAAACGGGTTGTCGCGGTACAGGTCCCGGCCCCGGCACCACAGGTAAACCGAGCATGCCACGTAGGCTGGGATGAACACTGGCCCCCAGCGTTCGTACTGTCTCACATGAACTTGTTCGTGATCACGGACCACGGCTAGCGCAGCTTCCGTTTGTCCCAGAATCGTATGCCCCAGCGTCATCGCGACCACGCCGCCGGCTAACCGATCAAGCGTCCAGTTGACGAAGCCACCATGGAATTCAATGCACCCGCGGTGAACTTGCGCATTGCCGCCGCTGAGAACACCGACGAGCCCGACCAGCATACCCAACCCAGAGTTCGGCGCCGCCCAAACGTATCCGAGTCCACGAAAGAGCAAGTTGTCAGAAGGGTAAAATTTTTCACTCATCAATTTGCTCAGCCCATGCCAACAGTTTTTTGTGGGATTTTTATCGGCCCGTAACGACTTCCAGTCAAGATAAGACGGCAAACGTGATCGCACTGAGCCCGACGGACTTGGACAGCCGATATTGATTGTTACCAACGATGAATCTAAAACCGAAAAAGTGTTTTCGATCAAATTCAATCAACCAAAACACCCATCCATATGTTTGCGGGATTTGAAACCTCGTCCCAGCTAGAATTTTAGCATGGCCTTGAGACCGACCAAATTCCAACCCTGCTAGTTTCAATCTAACCATTATTCGGGACACCAACCTGTCCCTGCCGCGTATCGATTTAAAACATCCCCAACCAGCAAGGAGCACCAATGGCGAATTTCCCACCCAAGCTACTTTTATTGGTGTCGCTCTGTTGTTGGACGTTGATTTATTCGCAGGCTGCTGAAGCCAAAGACGAAAACGCGATCGCGGAACTGAAGGCGGTCAGCGACAAAGTCACTTCCGTGGTTGCCAAAACCATGCCCGCCTGCGTCGCGGTGAACGATGGCACGGGATTTGGCTCCGGAGTCATCATTTCGTCAGAAGGTCTGGTGTTGACCGCCGCTCACGTGATGGTCAATCCGGGTCCGTACGAGCTGATCTTACCCAGCGGTCGTACCGTCAAGGCAAAACCTTTGGGCAAAAACCTGGACATCGATGCCGGGATGCTTCAGATTACCGAACCGGGACCCTACCCTTTCGTCAACGTCAGCGACGAGGACAAACTGGTAACCGGAAGCTGGGTTGTGTCGTTGGGCCATTCGGGAGGTTACGAATTGGGCCGGACTCCTCCGGTTCGTACAGGAAAAATATTGAAAGTCGACGGCGATCAGTTATTCACGGATGCCGTTTTGATCGGCGGTGATTCTGGCGGCCCGCTATTTGACCTGGAAGGTCGCCTGATTGGCATCCACAGCTCAATTGGTGACACCATTGCTGAAAACCGGCACGTGACGATGAAAGGATTTCGCAGCGGTTGGGACCGCTTACTGGCAGGGCAAACCTGGGGACAGCTGCCAGAGTTGAACGAACCTCAGAAACATCGCCGGCGCGGCATCATCGGGGTTCGTGTCGATCTGGAAGCAGTCAACTGTCGCATCCGGACCGTGAACGAAGGATCGCCCGCCGAAGAAGCAGGCATTGTGCCCGGAGACGTCGTCCTGGAATTCAATTCGATTTCAATTCGCGACGGCAAGCATCTAATTACCGTCATAAAACAGCACCAATCCGGCGATGTTTGTGACATGTTGATCAAACGGAAAGGGACCCGGATTCAACTGGAAATTCAATTGCAATAACAGTTGATAAACGCTTTTAAAGGATACTCGACATGACATTTTTTTCTCGCCATCAGGACTCCTCGGCGCGAATTCGACTCACGTTGAATCGACGAACGAGAGTAGTGCTCACCTTGTTCGTTGCCTGCGTCGGAACGCTAATCAATCCAAACTTCGCGCCAGCCCAACTGTCTCAGGACGTTCGGGATGTATTCGAAGGAATGATGAATGAACTCGACCCCGACTTGAGGAAAAAATTTCAACAGGCGATTGACCAGGACACCGACAAAGTGGAATTCACACCAGACGAGTTTCTGCGGTTTCGAGACAACCCGGCCAATCCTTTCGAGGGACTGGAGCGGATCAAAGCGGATCCGGACGGCGGTAATATCGCATTGCGGTTTGCATTGCCCAGTTTACGAGACCGTTCGATCGATGAGCACGAACGGCAACACAAATTCCAGTTGGCTCGTTTGAGTAGCCCCGCCCTGACTGCGGCCAGCAGCACGGTGACGGTTTTCAGTAACAATCGGAAAATCGCCATGGGGATTGTTGTTTCCGACGAAGGCCTGATCGTGACCAAAGCCAGCGAGTTGAAAGGGCGAGACAAGATCAGCTGCCGCTTGGCCAATGGAAAAATCATCGCAGCCACCAAGCTGGAAGAAAACCAGCAACACGACCTGGCATTGCTCTTGATCGAAGCCAAGAATTTGACTCCCATCAGTTGGTCATCCGCGCAGCCGAAATTGGGTAGCTTCCTGCTCAGCCCCAGTTCCGACGGTTCCCTGTTGGCGATGGGAAGTTACTCCGTGCGGCCGCGGTCAACGGCTGAGGGGGAGCAAGCCTTCCTGGGAGTACAGCCGGTAACCACGCCAGCCGGTATCTTGCTGCAAGACATTCGTCCAGGCACAGCCTCCTTTGAGGCCGGTTTACGAAACGGTGACGTTCTGTTGACGCTCGATGCCAAAAAAATCGAAACAGTCCAGGATCTTGTGATGTCGATTCGCTCCCATCGACCGGGCGACAAAGTCAACATTTCCTTCCGGCGTGATGGGGCCGTTACTCAAACGGAAGCGACCCTGGCCGGGCGTCAGATGTCCGGCGAGCGTGCGGCTCGGTTTAAAATGATGAACCGCCTCGGTGCGGTCCCCAGCCGCCGCGATGGCGATTTCCCATCGGTCTTCCAACACGATACACCTCTATTCCCGGAACAGTGCGGTGGACCAATTGTCGACCTCGATGGAAACGTCGTTGGTATGAATATTGCCCGTCGGGGCCGAGCGGCAAGTTTTGCCATTCCCGCCGATCTGATGCGAGAACTGGTTGACCAAATGTTAAAAGAATCCGTCGCGTCTTTGCCAAAACCACGTTAGCGTGGACCAGCAACCGAAAACGCTTTTAACACCCTCTTTACGAATACGGTATCATGAGTAAGTCTCATTTCTAATACGGGGGTGCCTCTTGAAGTTGCTAATCCTTGTCGTACTGGTCGGCTTCCTCTCAGGTCCAGGAACGTCATCGACCGAGTCGAATACCGAAACGAGGACTTCAGAATCGCGTTCCCATTCAAAACGCGACAAATCGTTTCGAGTCTTGACTACCGACTTGAACCCGGAACTGAAACAACCCTCTGCCCACGAATTAGTTGCTGTTTGCGAACAATTGCTGTTTGCGATCCAGCTCCAGGAGCGCGCATTTAAAGTTCAACCGTGGGTTTACCAATCCGGACTGGCAGAAATAGTCGACGAGTACGAAGCCGCAATGCTCACCATCAGCCACGCCAAAGCTGATATGGAACGATTCGTTTGCAGCCCATCGATTACCAGCCAGCTGCTTCGCGAATTAAGAATCCAGCAACTTACGATGGATTTGAAAACGGCCGAAGACACGATCGAATTGCTAATCGAATTCGCCTTGAGCGAAAATTGATTCAACAACATCGTCGATTCGGCAGTGATCTGATTGAGTAGCATGACCGATTCGGCCGTGATCACAGCGATTCGTTGACAGTAGCATGGTCGATCCGACCGTGATCGCAGCGATTCGTTGACAGTGGCATGGTCGATCCGACCGTGATCTCATTGAGTAGCATGGCCGATTCGGCCGTGATCGCAGCGATTCGTTGACAGTGGCATGGTCGATCCGACCGTGATCTCAGTTGGCGAAATATCCCCTCAGAAGTCAACGGCTCCGGTACACCCTCACGTTACTTCCCCACATTCATCCATCGCAACCAATTCAGCAGTCGTTGGTTGAACGACGTCAAACGGCTTTTGTTGAATTGATCGCCCAATTTCCGAATGGCATCCGCTTGTGTCGGATAAGGGTGAATCGTGTTGGCGATATCGGACAGTCCGACCCCATGCTGCATCGCCTGGGTCAATTGGGAAATCAAATCGCCAGCGTGAGGTGCCACGATCGTAGCGCCGATCACCCGATCCTTGCCCCTGCGTGTCAGGACCTTGACCATCCCCTGGTCGACGCCTTCCACGATCGCCCGATCGACCTCGGCTAACGATTGCGTGTAAACGTCGTAATCGAGTCCCTCATCCCGAGCCGACGTTTCGTTGTGTCCAACCTGTGCCAGCTCAGGAGACGTATAGGTCACCCGCGGAATCAACAAACGGCTATTCTTCTTGCGCCCGAAGGGCCCGATCGCAAACAAGGCATTTTGAATCACAATCCGTGCTTGATAGTCGGCTGAATGAGTAAACTTTTGGGTACTGCAAACGTCGCCGCATGCGTAAATCGCGGGGTTCGTCGTTTGCAGGAAATCATTGACGCTGACCCCTGACTTGCCCGTATCGACGCCAACCGCTTCCAGATTCAAACTTTCGACATTGGGTGCGCGGCCAGCGGCGATTAGCAGCCGATCGACGGTTTGACTGATCCGTTGCCCCGATTCATCCAGCGTCGCATCGATCGAAACGGCGTTGCCCGTTTCTGATTTGAGTTTCAAATTCTCAGCACCGAGCAACAGTTCCACGCCGTCTCGTGTCAGCTGCTGTTGCACGATGTCGGTCGCATCAGCATCCTCGCGATGGAGGACTCGATGGTTTCGATCCAGCAAAAACACCTGGCTGTTGAATCTTGCAAACGCTTGCGCCATCTCGCAACCAATCGGCCCCCCCCCAATGATTCCCAGCCTTTGTGGGCATTCAGCCAACGAAAACAAAGTCTCGTTCGTCAAATAATCAATCGAATCAATCCCGGGAATGCCGGGACTGGCAGCCCTCGCCCCGGTCGCGATCACGGCCTTTTGGAAGGATAGCGTTATCAGCTCTCCTCGATCGTCGACAACGTTGACCGTCTTATCGGCTCCAAAAGAAGCTTGCCCCAGGTAGACGTCAACGCCCAACGATTGGAAACGCGCCGCGGAATCATGTTGGCTGATCGACGCGCGTTGAGCCCGCATGCGGTCCATGACCGCAGCAAAATCAACCTCGACGTCGCTGACTCTGATTCCGAACCCATCGGCTCGCCGGCAAGTCGCCGCGACTGATGCAGCAGCCAACAACGACTTTGACGGAACGCAGCCAACATTCAGGCAATCGCCCCCCATTAACTCGCGTTCGATCAAGGCGACTCTCGCACCAAGCCCAGCGGCCCCGGCGGCGGTTACCAATCCAGCCGTCCCGGCCCCAATGACGACCAAATGGTATGGGCGATCCGGTCGAGGGTTAACCCAGTCCTCCGGATGGACGTGGTCGCCCAGCGTCCGATTGAATTGATTCAATGGTTGTAACGCGGCGATCTGATTTCGATCCATGATTTAGGTTGCCTTTACGCAACGGTTGAGCTGCCCGGCCAATCAAGAAGCAGTCAATTCCGAGTTCGGTTTAAATTTGCCAATCAACCAGCGAGCGATCCAGGGGAAGCTGGCCAACAACCCGAACGCGACAAATATCTGGGCCAACTGCGACCAGGAAAACACGGCCCCCACACCTTCTTCGGACAACGTCTGCAAGTCAGGCACTCGACTTCCGGCATAAACGTAAACGGCAGACCCAGCCAACATCCCCAATTGGCTGACCCACCAGAATGTCCACGTCTTGATTGGCGTCAGCCCCATCACCACGTTGATGATGGAAAACGGCACCGCCGGAACCAGTCGCAGCGCAAACAGATAAAACGGCCCGTCTTTCTCCAACCGATGATTGAAAGTCTCCAACCGAGTTCCAAACCGCCGTTCGATGGAATTGCGGAACAAAAACCGGGAGACCAGAAAGGCGCAAGTCGCACCGGCGGTGGACGCAAAGCTGACCAGCACCAAGGCCGGCCAAAACCCGAAAAACCAGGCATAAACCAATGTTAGTGGCACAGCCCCTGGAATCGATAAGCCGGTGACCGCAACGTAGACCAGCAAGGCGAACGCATACAAAACCAGCGGACTCTGCTGCTGGAATGAACGCAACCGGGACTCCTGCCGAGCCAATTCTTCAAGGGTTAATTTGTCTCCCAACGCCCAGTAGACCCCAATAGCTGCGACGACAAACAGCAGCCCAACCAACCATTTGACCCAAGCCGCTTTCCCAACGTCTTGGTTCGAAGTTGGGTTTTCAATTGCTGGCAGTTGGTTCATGCGGAAAACGCAGAGGGTTGAATGATTTGGAGCGAAACAGTGTAAGGATTGATGCGGCAACTTCGTACAGGATAATGCTAGACGACATCGGTGCTGATTGTGTCATCAGGCCGCGGTTAGGCGGAAACCGGTCCCGTTGCCATGCGGGCCGTCGGAAGCGAAAATCTTGCAACCAGTGAATCCTTATTCTTGCAGAGCATTGATTGAAATGTCAGATCCAACCCCCAATGAAACCTTGGTCCAAATCAACGATCCAGCGATCAACCATGAAACCGCGGTGGCGGATCGATATTCACAAGCTGCCAATGAACGCGAGCCTGCCTTGTGCTGCCCGGTCAGTTACCGGCAGGATTTGCTGGAAGTGATTCCCGAAGAAATTATTGCCCGGGATTATGGCTGTGGCGACCCATCGCCGTTCGTTAATCCAGGCGAAACTGTTGTCGACCTTGGCTCCGGCGGCGGCAAGTTGTGCTACATCGCAGCCCAGGTCGTCGGCGAATCCGGCAAAGTGATTGGGGTCGATTGCAACGCGGACATGTTGAAACTGGCGCGGAAATATCAGCCAGAGATCGCTACGAAACTTGGTTTTAAGAACGTCGAATTTCGCTGTGGCGTCATTCAAAACCTGGCACTCGACCTGGAATTGCTGGACCAGCAGTTATCGCAGCTTTCGTCAGAGGGCGTCGCCAACATCCTTGACCGTCGCCGGTTGGAGCAACGACTGGCTGCCGAGCAACCGATGATCCCTGACAACAGTGTCGATTGCGTGGTCTCCAATTGCGTTCTCAATCTGGTGCGACCGGCTGACCGCATTCAATTGTTCAGCGAGATCTTTCGAGTCCTCAAGCCAGGTGGCCGAGCGGCAATCAGTGACGTGGTATCAGACGAAGATGTTCCCGAGGAAATGCAAAACAATCCGGAATTGTGGTCCGGCTGCATTTCCGGCGCCTGGCGCGAGGATTTGTTCCTGGAAGAATTTGCCGAGGCAGGTTTTTACGGCATGGAAATCGCCAAGCGTCAACAAGAGCCATGGCAAACCGTGGAAGGTATCGAGTTCCGCAGTATGACCGTGCTCGCGTACAAGCCCGACGATCGCGTATGCCTCGACTTGAACCAGGCCGTGATTTACAAGGGGCCGTTTGATCAAGTGATTGATGAGGATGGAAACATTTATCCTCGCGGCCAACGAGTGGCGGTTTGCGGCCGGACGTTTGATCAACTGATGGCCCAGCCTTACGCCGACCACTTTTTGCCGGTAGAGCCTCTGGCTGCGGTTTCGCCGGACGAGGCGGAGGTGTTTGACTGCGACACGCAACGGTTGCGTCTGCCTCAGGAGACCAAGGGGGAAGGTTACCAGGCCACGTCATCGTGCTGCGGCGATTCCGGCTGTTGTTAGAATTTCGATTTTGCAGGGGATGGCTTGCCGTTCAAATAAGAGTTTCCCGTAAGCATTAATGCACCCGGCTGGCCCGGGTGATACTTACCTGCCTGCTCAACAAAAGTTGCCAATAAAGCGCGCCGGCGCAGCAAGCTACCGCCCAATCGGCTTGGCCTTGTTAACCTGCCGGTCCCATGGATTGGGATCCCTGGTCCGATATCTGGGCCGAGCATCTTGGGCTGGTTGGTGATCAATGACGGCTTGAAACTTATCAAATGCGGCTCGCGCTTCTGAGTCGAGAACTGATAGCTGATCGATCAGGTTTGTCTGTTCCAGCGGATCGGTTTGCAGGTCGAACAGTTGATCAATTTTGCGTTGTTCGTTGACCCATGCCTTCCAGCGGCGGTCACGAATGACTCGCGAAACGAAAGGCGACTTTCCCGCGATTCCTGTTGCGGTAAGTTTGGCAGGTCCGTGGCCGAGGGCCATGATCCATTTCCGTTTTGAGTCTTTGGCCTTCCCCAGCATCACCGGAGCCAACGAAACTCCATCCAGCTTCCAGTCATCCGGAACGCTCGCACGGGCGAGATCGGCGAAGGTCGGCAACATGTCAGTAAAGTCCGTCAAGGCATCGGTCGTCGTACCAGCGGGGACATGTTGAGGCCAATTCACGATGAAGGGCATGCAAACGCCACCTTCGAATTTTGACGCCTTGCCCCCGGCCGGTCGCTTCCCGTCAATCGTTCCCAGCAGGCCCCCGGGGCTACCGTTATCGGTGGTGAAGATGATGATGGTACGCTCTCTCAGATCAAGTTCGTCCAGGGCGCTGACCAGCTTGCCGACTAGCAGATCCGTATATTCCACCATCGCACGAAACTGATCGCGTCCCTTCAGCCCCTGTGCGGCACCCGGAGGTGAAACGAGCGGACCGTGCGTGAGCGTCATCGGATAGTACAGACACATCGGTTGGTCTCGATTTCGTTTCATAAAATCGATCAGGTAATCGGCGTAAATGTCGGGGCCGAATTGCTCAGCGTACGCCTTGCTGCCGGAAGGAGTATGGATGTAGGGATCCCAATAGCGTTTACCGCTGGGCGGGTTACCAGTTTCATACCCAGTCCACAGACACCAGTCGTCAAAGCCATGTTTTCGCATCGCCTGGGGCTCAAGGCGAAAATCATTGATCTGCCATTTGCCAGCTGCACACGTTTTGTACCCAGCCGTTTGTACCACTCGAGCAAACGTCGCATAGTGTTCCCAATCAAAGTAGCCGACTCCCCACCGCGGCACATCCCAATGGTTGACCCATCCGGTTCGCCAGGGATATTGCCCAGTTAACAGCGTCACCCGCGTCGGCGTGCATTGTGGCATCGCGTAAGCATGGGTGAATTTCATACCGTTGGAAGCCAGCGCGTCGATGTTGGGAGTGGAGACATCGTCGGCTCCGTAGCAACCGATCCAGTCCTTGCCCAGGTCGTCCACCATGATGAACAGAATATTGGGCTGTTCTGGAGTTTGCTTTTGGGCTTGGCCGACATTCGTTACACCGATGCAGAGGGCAGCGGAAAGCATTAGCGTGGCAAGATTCACAACAGCAGCTCGATGGGGTTGGGGAACGGTTTCATGGTAACGGATGCAACTTCTGGTTTGAAAACGATCGTATCACGACTCCGCAGGTTTCAACCCGTCCTTCTCCAGTCGCCTTGAAGACGAGGCACCCATGACGACCAGGTCGACGGTCAAGCCAAAATGTCTTTGACGACGTGGCCGTGGACATCGGTTAACCGAAAATCACGTCCCTGATACCGGTAAGTCAACTTCTTGTGGTCGATTCCCAGCAAATGCAGGATCGTCGCGTTTAGATCGTGAATGTGGACCGTCCCGGGAGTCCTTTTCTCTTTGGTGGGTTGAGGGCTTAGCACGTTGCCTTCAGAATCACACAGGTTATACCCGAAGTCATCCGTGCGACCGTAGGTGATTCCTGGCTTGACACCTCCTCCTGCCATCCAGACCGTAAAACAACGGGGATGATGGTCTCGGCCATAATTTTGTCTGGTCAAATTGCCCTGGCAATAGGCCGTGCGTCCAAACTCACCGCCCCAAACGACGAGCGTTTCATCCAACATTCCCAGCCGCTTCAAGTCCTTAATCAAACCGGCACAGGCCTGATCGACATCCCGGCATTGAGATTCATGTTCTTTGGGCAAGTTATTGTGGGCATCCCAGCCCCGGTGGAATATCTGAATATTACGAACCCCCCGTTCTGCTAACCGTCGTGCATTCAATGCGCAGGCAGCAAACGTCCCTGGCTGCCGCGCGTCTTCGCCATACAGCTCAAACACCTCGTCCGGTTCATTTGATAAATCCATCAATTCTGGAACCGAGGTTTGCATCCGGTAAGCCATCTCATGCTGCTTGATACGCGACAATATCTCCGGGTCCCCGAAGGTTTCGTGCTGCAACCGATTCAACTTGGCCAACGCATTCAGCTGCTGACGACGATCAAGCCGATCGACGCCCGGTGGGTTGTTGAGATACAACACGGGATCACCCTCGCTACGCAACAAAACGCCCTGGTGTTCGGCAGGCAGGAAACCGCTGCCCCATAATCGGCCGAACAGGCTCTGTTCGGCGAAACTGGTTTTGGCGTGCATCACGACATAGCCGGGGAGGTCTTCAGTCAGGTTGCCGAGACCGTAACTTAACCAAGATCCCAGGCTCGGGCGGCCAGGAATCTGGCTGCCGGTTTGTATATAGGTAATGGCAGGATCGTGGTTGATCGCTTCGGTAAAGGTACTATGAATGACACAGAGATCTTTAGCTACCGTGGCCGTGAAAGGCAACAGCTCGCTAACCCAGACTCCCTGATCGTTGTTGTCGTATTTCTTGAATTTGTATTTGGATGGACATACCGGGAGCGATTTTTGCCGCGAAGTCATCCCGGTGATCCGCTGTCCATCTCGGATCGAGTCGGGCAAGTCCTCTCCAAACTGGTCATTCATCTTGGGCTTGTAGTCCCAGGTATCCAGGTGACTTGGGCCACCGCTCATGAACAGATAAATCACGCGTTTGGCTTTGCCGGTGTGGTGCAATTCCTGATTCTCATCAAACGCACTGTCCTGCCCCAACATCTGTGCCAGCGCTGCGGTTCCAAGCCCAAGCGCGGTGCGGCCAAAGAACTGCCGTCGGGTTGAAAACAATCTCAAGTCATTCTGATTCATGATGGACTCAACAAAATATGGGTCAAGGCTTGTGCTAGTTCAATCGGATCGCAATGTCGCTGGCCAGAACAGTAATCGCAAGCTGAGTCCAGGCTGCCTTCAGGACCACATTACCAGTAGAATCCCCAGCAAGGTCCTGGGCGTCATCGGGCCTGTCTGCATACCGATCGAGCAGTTGTTTCAACAGCTGCTGGCAAACCTGCCGTTCCTGATCCGTTGCCTCCCGGCAGGCGATCAATCGAAATAAAAGGTTCAATCGCCGTTGGTTGGAGTCAGCCGATTCAATTAATCGTCCCGCTAAAGCACGGGCTGCTTCGATCCGCTGGGACTCATTTAACAGGCCCAACGACTGGAGGGGGGTATTGCTGCGTGTTCTCCGCACGCAACTGCTTTCGCGATTGGGTGCATCAAACAGGGTCATCATGGGATGAGGGCTAGTTCGTTTCCAGTAAACATAGATACTACGTCGATACTGGCGGCCGTCCTGGTCGGAAACATAGTTCTTGGTATTGCTGGCAGGATGCATTAGTGCTTTCCACATCCCTGGAGGTTGTATCGGTTTGACACCTTCACCGCCCATCTTGCGATCCAGCAGGCCACTGGACCAGAGCGCGATATCGCGAATCACTTCTGCGTCCAGGCGATAACCTGGCCCGCGCGCAAACAGCCGATTTTCTGGATCAGTGACGTCCGATCGCCAACGGGAATCTTGCCTGAAAGTGCGACTGGTCAGCATCGTTTTTAGCAACGACTTGACATCCCAGCCGCTGGATCGAAATTCGGCCGCCAATGCATCCAGCAATTCGGGATGAGTCGGTTGTTGCCCCTGAAGTCCAAAATCTTCTGGCGTTCGAACCAGTCCAAACCCAAACACCTGCTGCCAAAACCGATTCACGAGGACTCGGGCAACCAACGGGTTTTCTGTCGACGTCAACCATTTGGCCAAACCAAGCCGGTTTCGCGGTAACGACGCATCCAGCGGGCCCATGACTTCCGGTACGGCAGGTAAAAGCAAATCGCCCACCGGCCGGTCATATTCACCTCGTTCAAGCAGCCGCGTTTCGCGCGGTTGACTTTTCTCCTGGGCCACCAGCGTGGTCGTGAATTGGCTTCTCGCTAATCGCATTTCCTTGAGCAGTCCCGCCGCCTGCTGTTGTTCCAGCTCGCCGACAAGATTCGTACCAGGCTGAGCAAGCAGACTGAGTTTCCGATCCAATGGCAGCTCCCCAAATGCGGCTCCCTGAACCAATGCCGCCGAGGGATGTTCAATCGAAAGTTGCAGTGCTTGAGGATTGGCAACGCCTGTCAGCTTCAACTGAAGATCAGATTTGCCGGGTGGCAAGGTCAGGAAAACGCGATTTGATTCGACCGGCTGCACTTTCTGGTTCAACCAAACCCTGCCTCCAGAACCACTGCTGAATTGGAGTTCCAACCCGAGCTGTTGCCCCGCCTCGAGCGTGGCTCGAACCCAACGTGCCTCACTCGGTTTGGGCAGATTCCCCTGGCGTCCTGGAAAACCATCGATCGGACTCCAGTTGTCGTCTGGCGTAGCTTCCAGAGCGATCGGAGCCGTCCATTGCCAATCAGTTGCCGTCCAATGGTTATTCCTTGATTGCAACTTCGCCAATGCTTCTGGGTGGATGGACAACGAATTAAGAAACCGATCAATTCGGGAATTCAGCTGCTCCCAGTCTTCCCAGGCCTGGATATCGGCAGGCACGTCGACCACCGGACCGTATGCGTAAGCATTGCCATCGAGAGGCGACTCAGCAGTACTGTTGAAAAACGCCATCAATTGATAGTACTCGGTCTGCGTAATCGGGTCATACTTGTGGGTATGGCAACGCGCACAAACCAGACTGGACCCCAGTAGCGCTGTCCCCAGAGTCTCCACCCGATCAAAATTATTCTTGGCTTGGAACTCTGCCGGTATCACCCCTCCTTCCGAGGTTGACGGATTCATCCTGACGAATCCCGTCGCGACCTTTTGTTCCAGACTTGGATTGGGCAACAAATCACCTGCCAGTTGCCAGATCAAAAATTCATCGAATGGTTGGTTGCGATTAAATGACCGGATCACCCAGTCGCGATACGGATAAATTCCTCGACGGTTATCCAGATGCAAGCCGTGGGTATCTCCATAGCGGACCGCGTCCAGCCAATATCGCGCCTGATGCTCGCCGTATTTGGGATCGTCGAGCAAACGATCAAGGTAACGTTCGTAGGCATTTGGCGAGTCATCGTTCAAAAACGAATCCAGTTGTTCCAGGTCGGGCGGGAGTCCAGTCAACACCAACGACGCTCGACGCGCCAAGGTTGGCCGATCGGCAGAGGGAGCGAAGTCGACGCCATCTGGAAACCGTTGATGAATCAAATCATCAATGGAACCCGAATGCGGCTGCGGTGAGACGTACGCCCAGTGCTGGGAATACTCTCCACCCTGCTTGATCCAGGATTTGAGAATCTGTCGTTCCTTGTCCGACAACTGTTTGTCAGAATCTTTGGGTGGCATCGGATCGTCAGCATCAAAAATCCGCGATACCAGTTCGCTGTCATCCGGATTCCCGGGAGCGATGGCCTGGTAACCTCCCAGATCCGCGGTGGCGCCTGCGGCTGAGTCCAGGCGAAGATCAGATTCTTTCTCTCCATCGGGTCCATGACAAACGAAGCACTTGTCAGAGAGAATTGGCAACACATCGCGGCTGAAGATGATCTTATCGTCGGCCCTGGTTGAATTGACAACTGGCATCAACAACACTAACAGGCATCCCAGCAACTTTCGGATTGGCATATGCGTTTCACCCAACTTGTTCGTTCAAAAAGCCGACAGCCAACAAATGATTGCTGTTTAACTTACTTGAATCGAAACGCGATTGCTACAATGCCGATCGCGGCTGAGCCTCAAGGCACGATTCCGCAGGTCTAATCGAGTGACATCGAAGCCACACCATTGATGCTCGGCAACAACCAGGACTGTTTTTACCTCGGGGTTCATCAAAGCTGAATTGACCAGCCCTGCTTAAGATTGTGACGAAACCTTTTGAATGATTGGTGCGTTGAGGCCGTCAAATCAGATCTGCAGAACCACCAGAATCCCACGGAAACCAAAATCTTCTATTCCGATTCGTCCGAATCCGTCGAAATAATCGCCAAACCCAGCTCGCCCAATTGCTTATCTTCTACTTCCCCAGGTGCCTCGGTCATCATGTCGAAGGCTTTTTGCGTTTTGGGGAACGCGATGCAATCCCGGATATTGTCCAGCCCACCAAACAGCATCACGATCCGGTCGATTCCCAAGGCGATTCCTCCATGCGGTGGGGCTCCGTAACGCAACGCGTCCAACAAAAACCCAAACCGTTCCTCAGCCGATTCCTGATCCATGCCTAGCAGCCCAAAGACCTGCTCCTGAATCTCACTGTCGTGGATCCGGATCGTCCCTCCACCGGCTTCGTAACCGTTGATCACCAAATCATACGCTTTGGCCCGAGCCTTCCCGGGATCCTGGCCCAATTCCTGAACATCCTGATCACGGGGAGCGGTAAATGGATGGTGCATCGCAACCCACCGATCTTCTTCGGGATCGTGTTCAAACATGGGGAATTCGACCACCCACGAAAAGTGCATTTGCCCGGGCTCGTACAAATTCAATTCGGCGCCGAATCGCTTGCGCAATGCATTCAAACATTTACAGCCAACTTCCCAGCTATCGGCGATAAACAGCAGCAAGTCCCCCGGCTTGGCCTCCATCCGATGTTTGATCTCGTCCAGATGCTCAGGGGTAAAGTTTTTCGCGATCGGAGAAAACAGACTGCCGTCTTCCTCGCAGCGGAACCAGGCTAGCCCTTTGGCACCAAAGTCCTCTTTGACCATGGTCGTCAATTCGTCGATGCGTTTTCGCGAGTAACTTCCGGCGGCACCGGGAGCATTAACGCCGCGCACGAAATTGCCGGACTCAGCAACGGCCCGGAATACGCGAAATTCGGTGGCGGCGGCGACATCGGTGATGTCGACAATCTCCATCCCGAATCGCAGGTCAGGTGCATCGTGACCGAATCGAGTCATCGCTTCATCGTAAGTCATCCGCGGCAGCGGCAACGTCAACTCGACCCCCAAGATTTCCTGAGCCAGTTTTTTCATCAGTCCGTCGATGATGCCGATCACATCGTCCGAATCGACAAACGACATCTCCAGATCCAGCTGAGTAAACTCTGGCTGGCGGTCGGCTCGCAGGTCCTCATCACGGAAA
>CAZJEK010000073.1:0-4997 GCA_964545005.1 uncultured Pirellulaceae bacterium | reverse complement strand
CGATCATCATGATTTGTTTGTACAGCTGAGGCGACTGGGGCAGTGCATAAAAGCTGCCGTTGAAGACGCGGCTGGGAACCAGATAATCTCGCGCACCTTCAGGAGTGCTCCGCCCCAGAATCGGTGTCTCGACGTCGATAAAACCGTGATCGGCGCAGTAATCCCGCATGCCTTTGACGATTCGGTCGCGCAGCAGCAACGTCGTCATCATTTTTTCACGGCGGAGATCAAGATACCGATGCTTCAAACGCAGGTCTTCGCCAGGCAACTCTTTTTGGCCGGGAACAAATGGAGGCGTTTTACACTCGTTCAAGACCTCCAGTTCCGAAACGGAAAATTCGATCTCGCCCGTGCTCAATTTCCTGTTTTCCTGGCCGGCCGGTCGTCGTCGCACAGTACCAGTGACCTTGATGACGAATTCATTTCTCAGTCGTTCCACGTCCCGCAACATCTGGTTGTCAGCGTCGGGGTTGAAAACAATCTGAGTCCGCCCATAACGGTCACGGAGATCGATAAAGGTTACGCCACCGAAATCGCGAATCGTATCCACCCAACCGCACAATGTTGCGGTTTGGCCAACATGATCCACATTCAATTCGCCACAGGTATGAGTTCGTAACACGGTTTGTTCAAAATCCAGGATGATAGGTTGAGACCAAAACGCGAATAATATCGCAGTAATTGGGTTTTCCGCAAAGGCGGGATTGGAATTTACCGTCGTGCACTTGCGAAAATCTGACGCATTAGCGAGGTAGCTTGGGCCAATGGCCCGTGACGGAGAGCTTTCATTTGAACTTCACTCTTCCATTGCGATCACGGCCGAATCGGCTAACTACGTAACTTTCGCGGCGAGGCTATCTGCGTGTGGAAGGTAGTTCTTCGCAAAATCGTAAAGAAAAAACCGCAGAGGTCGGGGAGGTCGGGGAGTTTGCATAAGCTTGAAAGGAATTGTCGGGTCCTCAGTAAACTCTGCGTCTCCCTGAGGTTGGCATTTCACGTTGGATGCAATTTTCGATCACATTCTTCGCGGCCTGAAAGCCCAGAGCCCCGGCAGGAATAATCCGTACGATCGGTGAATCCAAACTCATCAGCGACCGGTTTTGCCAATGTCCCTGGCTCCTAATCGTGGTCCAAATAGACGTAACCTACGGTTGAGAATTGCCAATCTGCCAAAAGTGTCACGATTGGATCACTGCTTCCAGACGACCATTCGATACTCGTCCATGTCTCAATCCGCCGATTCAGCTTCGCCAGCCCTCGCGAAAAAAACCGGAAAATCCGGTCGCATTCTCGAATTGGATGCCATACGCGCACTGTCGTGTTTGAACTTGATGTTGTTTCACTTTACCTGGGTTTACCATCACAAGTACGGTTTCGAAACCGATCTCGGGTTTACATTCCCCTACGGCAAGTACGGTGTTCAGCTGTTCTTCATGCTCTCGGGGTTGGTCAATGCAATGACGCTGCTGAGCAAGCGAAATCCAGGCGATTTCCTGGCCGCGCGATTCATTCGAATTCTACCCTCGTACTGGCTGGTGATCGCACTTAACGTTTGCCTGTTCGCGATGTTGCCGATGTATGACCACCCGGTTCAATTAAACGAAACGGCAGCTAACCTGACGACGATGCCGAATCTGTTCGGGTTCGAGAACATGGAACCGGTTACCTGGACGTTGCAAATCGAGATGCTGTTCTACGCATTTTTAATGCTGGCATTCTGGTTGGGCCTGCTCGATCGCCCCCTGAAAGCCATGATGGTCGCGATGGGTGGTTGCCTGATCCTGGGACTGACCTTCACCTGGTTTAAAGAAGCCTATCCGCATTCGCATTGGATTGAGCCGTTTCGTGTCACCGAAGAACTGTTGCTGGTTCGCTATCTGCCCCTGTTTTCCATGGGCATCCTGCTAAATGAGTTGCGGTGTGGACGAGGAAACAAGTGGGCTTTGTGGGGTGGAATCGCAGCCAGTGCCTTTGTCTTTCATGCCGTTGATCTGCGGGACCACAATCCAGCAGCTACCGTGTTAATGTTCGGGCTATTGACCGCCAGTGCGTTTCGCAAAGTACCCCTGTTGCGTTGGAAGCCGTTGGTCTACATCAGCTTCATCTCTTACGCGCTGTACCTCGTCCACAACAACCTGGGTTCGGCTGCCATTCGTCAGCTGGAAATCTGGGGCTGCACGCCGATCGTGACCTTGTTACTGGTAACCGCAATGGTCATCGGTTTGGCTCACATCATGACCTTCTGGTTGGAGCAACCGGCAACTCGCTACCTCCGCAGCCAGTATCAAAGTGCCAAGCAGCAATTGCTCGAAACCGATTCGGTAGCGACCCCGTTGCCAGTCTGGTTGAGACTGTTCCGGCGATTGCCGCGAACCAACCAGGATCGGTGACAACCAACTCTGAAGCATCTGTTGTTTTCGCCACCGTTTAAAAACACGTCGCTCACAATCGCCCCACTGCCTGTACCCACAGCCTCGAGTTTACAAGACCCTGATACAAGACCATGAAACTGGAACTGATCACCAACTTTGAAAATCTGAAATTGCGACGACGCGCCTGGGACCGAGCTGCTGGTGCATTTCCGTTTCATCGCTGGGCCTGGTTGGGCAACTGGTTTCAGCACCTGGGAAGTGAGTTTGAGCCGTTAGTATTGGTTGCCCACGGGGAGCCGAATACACCGTTGCCAGAAGACGTGCCCGTCGAACGCCGTGAACATTGGGCTGGCATCGCTCCGTTGTGCATTGAAAAAACGTCGCTCGGAACCAAGGTCCGATTTTGGGGAAGCGGTCATGCCTGCACCGACTACATGGGATTGATTACCCGGGAATCTGATCATCAAGCGTTCACGTTCGCGGTTGCGGACTGGTTGCGAGAACAAACTCAACCCGGAGGTCGACTGGAATCCATCGACATGGTGGAACTCGAAGGCCACAGCGATCACCCCGACAATCGAGTCCTGCTTGAGGCCATGGAATCCAATGGCTTTCGGCCTCACCAAGTCGAATTGGAAGGCTGCTGGGTCGTCGATTTGCCGGCCGACTGGCCAACGTTGAATCAACGTTTCTCGAAATCGATGCGACGTAAAACAAAGAAAGCCGTTCAACGGCTGGCGGACGAAAACACCTCGCTCCGCAGCAGTCGAGAACTCGGCATTGAAGCATTGTGGCCGGTGTTCGTTGAATTGCATCAGCAACGCCGGGAAAGCCTGGGCCAGCCGGGCTGCTTCGCCGATTCGCAGTTCGAAAGGTTTTTGTTTTCAGCAATCCTCGAATTGAATGAAGAAAACCGAGCCGACCTGAAAGTCATCGATTATGAAGGCCAGCCGCTGGCAGCGATGTTGCTGGTCAACGATGTGCGAACGCGATACATGTACCAGTCGGGGATCGACACCAGCCGGATGCATCTGGAGCCAGGCTACCAGTCGGTCTTAAGTTCGATTGAGGCATCGATCGAAGACGGTTTTGAGCATTTTGATTTTCTCCGCGGCGATGAACCCTACAAATCCCGTTGGAACACGACTCGAGTGCCAATGCTGCGAACCAGATGGGTGCCGCGAAAATTGAAGTCATTAGTGAAACACAATCTGTGGGTCGCTGGCCGCACCGTCAAAGGATATTTGCGGAAGCCAGCAAACTGATAAGATTGGCTTCGACCGCAAACCAATTCTTTCGTAACAGCTGCCCGATGCGACAAAAACTGCTCACGTTTTTTACTTTGGCGGCATTCGCGATCGCATTTGGTGGGTTTACGTTTTATGTTTCGATTGTGGTCCCGATCGGTACCAACATTCTGGGTAGCGCCCGCGCACAAGGCGAAATCACTCAGCAAGTAACGCACTGGATCAATGCAGCGACTGCGATCGCCGCTGGATGCATGCTGGTGAATACCTGGTCGGCTTGGCGACGCCAACCAGGCGACACCCATCTGCGAAGCGACGTTCGCTGGGTCTGGGTCGAGTGGTTAGCGATTGGCACCATCATCGCTGGCTTGATTGGATTGTTGGGCCTACATCCGATGCTTGACGATTTAATCGTTGGTGCCCCAGGCAAGATCCAGGTTCGGCATCGGGAAAACTTCTACCAATGGCACCGAGCTTATCTGTGGATTAGCACACTGCAGTGGCTGGCGAGCTGGATTTGGCTGGCCGCATGGGTGCGTCGAGCAACAAAATTAGGTTAGAATGTGGGGCTGTGGGAAACTTGGGCCATTGGCCCAGGTGATGTTGATAGCGGCCCAAAAGATTTCTACAACGCTACCGGATATCGCTCCCAAACACGTCACATTCATTTTGATGATCACTCCCCTTTCACATTCCAGGAAACCCATGCGACAGATTTTCAACCCTGCCAGGATTAGTTGGTTGGCACTGCTGGCGGTCGCCAGCGTCGCCCTGACCAGTTCCGTTGCCATTGCCCAGGAAGAAACGGCGGAAGCCAAGCCCAAAGCAGACGGCCCACAAAAGTATGATTTCCAGGTTACCTCCAGTTGCGATGCGACCGAAGTCAAGTCGCAGGATCGCACGGGAACCTGCTGGAGTTTTGCGACCGCTTCCTTTATCGAATCCGAAGCGTTGCGGATGGGCAAAGGCAAGCACAACTTGTCTGAAATGTTCATCGTCCAAAACATCTACCGTGACAAGGCTCAAAACTATGTGCTCAGGCACGGCAAAGCCCAATTTAGCGAAGGTGCTTTGGCTCACGATTTCCTGAATTCGGCTGGTCGATACGGTGTTGTGCCAGAACAGGTCTTCAGCGGATTGGACGAAGGCGAAACTCGCCACGACCACTCTGAAATGGAAGCTGTCCTGAAAGGGATGGTGGAAAGTCTGGCTGAACGCAAGTCTTTGTCACCCGAGTGGCCGGACGCGATTGCCAAAGTCCTGGAGGCCTACCTGGGTACCGCCCCAGAACGATTCGAGTACAACGGCCGCAGCTACGACCCCAAGGAATTTGCACAAAGCCTTGGTTTCGATCGAGACAACTACGTTTCGTTGACCT
>CAZJEK010000072.1:0-20501 GCA_964545005.1 uncultured Pirellulaceae bacterium | reverse complement strand
CAACCTTCACCGCAATTGCTACAAGCTCTCCGTTCTCTGCGCCTCGGCGGTGTTTTTCTGATGATTCCGCTAAAGGCTATCTTTTGATACGGCCGTTCAATTACCCAGGTTCCGTTATTCAGGGCAGGATGTCAGGATCGACAAGGTCGATTTCGTTGTCTCAGCCAGACTATCCTATGCCTTCAGTTGCTTCGACAATCGCACCAGCAATTTTTCCAGCACCAGTCGACCGCGAGTTTCGGTTGAGTGGGATCGTTTCAGTTGGGCATCGGCTTCGAGCAACCATTGGCTGATTTGCCGCGCCCGAGCACTACCGATCTGTTTCAGGTTGGACTCGGCATCCTGGGCTCCCCAGCCAGCCAAGCCTGCGTCTTTCATCGCCGTTGACATATTAGGCTTTCGCCCGGACCGCATCTGGCGGAGAACTTCTTCGGTCGCGTTGGCGTACCGTCGCAGCGACCACGATAACGAACCAAACATGGACAACGGATGTTCGCCACCGCGAAAGATCAAGTCCAACAGGTCCAGCGACCGGCCGGCATCGCCAGCCAAGGCAGCGTCAACGGCTTCCCACATCGTGCGGGTTCGCCAGCCGCCGACGACCTGCTTGATCGTATCGAAGGAAACTTTTCCTTTATCATCAGCAAACAGCAAGATCTTTTGCAGTTCCTGGTCCATGCGTCCAAATTCGCATTCGGTCAAATCAACCAGTAACTGCGCTCCCTGTCTGGGCAGCTGAAACTGATACTCATCCTTGGCCCGACTGATCAGCCATTGACTGACCTGGGCTGGATCAGCCGACTTGGATCTAGCCGACTTCTTGGGTGGTCCACAATCAATCTGAAATCCGGTTTTGGCAATTCGTTTATACAAGCGGGTTGTTTTCAGCCAAGCATCAACGACCAGAACCAACAGTCCCTGACCGCCCGATTTCTCAACGTAGTCTTCCAGCTTGTCGCGGTACTGGGACACAAATTTGTCCGCGTCATCCACAATGACCAACCGTGGTCCGCCACCACCAAATAGCGACCGGGTCGATAACTCATCGTGAACATCGGACCATTGGGCATTTGAGCCATCCAGCCGAGTCACCGCAAACGAATCCTCGGATTCTGCCAGATCGTCCCCAGCCAGATGCTTCATCGCCAGCGTTTTCAGGAATCGCTCACTGCCGAACAGGACGCAGACACCAGTGGGGAGTTCTCCCACGGGTTGGTCAAGAAATTCAAACACATGTTGGCTCAGTTTCATGGCCATAGCAGAACAGACGGCGGCTGATTTTTCCAGCCGTGATCGGCTAATCTCAAAGCGGCTCGCGAGGCTCAATTTGGTGCAACCGGCTGACAACCCGCCTATAATGTTCGCTGGATTCCAATTGAGGAGGTGACGTGCATGGGTGACCAGAAAATCAGCCAACTTTCGGGGCAAACCAAGGCTCAATTTCTGCGCCATCTGCTGGACGATATCGAAGCTCTCGAATACATGATCGAGAATGGCTGGATCGAATCCGGGGTCACACGGATCGGCGCGGAACAGGAATTCTGCTTGATCGGCGACAACATGCGTCCAGCATTAACCGGACCGACAGTCTTGCAATCAGTCGATGAATCGCATTTCACCTCCGAGTTGGCACGCTGGAACCTGGAGATCAACCTTGACCCGCAAGATGCTGGCCCGGGTTGTCTGACCCGAATGCACCAGCAATTGGACTCGCTGCTGGCGTTGGCCGCCGATCATGCTGCTCGTCAAGACAGCCGCGTTTTGTTGACCGGAATTCTGCCCACGATTCGCAAAAGCGATCTCGACTTCGACAACATGACACCCAACCCTCGCTACAAAGTGCTCGACGGTGCCCTGTCGGCGTTGCGGGGTGAGGATTTTTCCCTGTTTATCGAAGGCGTCGACGAGATCAACTTGAAGCACAGCTCGATTCTGTTTGAAGCCTGCAACACCAGCTTCCAGGTGCACCTGCAGGTTGATCCAGACGAATTTGCCGATCGTTACAACTGGGCTCAGGTAATTGCTGGTCCGGTATTGGCAGCCTGCGTCAATTCGCCAACGCTGCTGGGAAAAGAGTTGTGGAGCGAATCGCGAATTGCCCTGTTTCGGCAAAGCGTCGAGATTCGGCACGCCGGAAACGATATCAACGATCGGCAACCCCGAGTTGCTTTTGGCTACGATTGGCTGGAATCTTCTGCCGTCGAGATTTTCAAGAACGACGTCGCGTTTTACCAGTTGATCATCGGGGCCGAACTGGATTGCGAACGATCCATGGACCTGGTTCGTCGCGGCGAAGTGCCCAGGTTGCGGGCCATGAATCTGCATAATGGCACGTTGTATAAATGGAATCGAGCGTGTTTTGGCGTCGGTGGGGACAAGCCACATTTGCGGATCGAAAACCGATATATTCCTGCCGGTCCGACGCCGATCGATGAAATGGCCAATAGCGCATTCTGGATTGGTTTGATGACGGCGATGCCAGACAAGTGTCGTGGCCAATGGGACCGTCATTTTTATTTTCAGGATGTGCGGTTGAACTTTTTGAAGGCCGCCCGAAATGGGTTGTCCAACGAAATGGTCTGGTTCGGCAACACGGTTGAAGTCGGCCAGTTGATTTTGGACGAACTGATTCCCGCCGCAGCGGATGGATTGCAGCGGCTGGGAATTGAAGCCAATGAGTACCTGCCTTTGCTGGATGTGATTGAACAACGGGTCCGCAGCAAGCAAACCGGTGCGGCCTGGATCATTGAGTCAATGCGGGCCCTGCGGCGAACCAACAGCGTTGATGAATCAATGTTGATTATTGCGCGGTACATGGCTGACCATAATCTGTCCCAGCAGCCGTGCCACGAATGGGACTTGCCATCGCGGGAATTGGTGATGGACATCCCTGACCGGTTTGATCGCGTTGATAGCATCATGGCAACCAACCTGGTGACGGTTCGAGAAGATGACCTGATTGATTTTGCCGAAACGCTGATGGACTGGCGAAAGTTTCACCACTTACCAGTCGAAAACCGCCAGGGAGAAATCGCCGGAATCATTACCGCCCGGGATATCGAAAGATTCCGGGAATCTGGCGTAGACGATCCGAACGCGTTGGTGGAAACTTGTATGACGTCCGAGATTCTGACCGTGGCTCCCGAAGCTCGCTTGGACGAAGCCGAACAGATTATGCGTGATAATGATTGTGGTAGCCTGCCGGTCGTCCGCAACAAACAGGTCATCGGTATCCTGACGGTCAGCGACATTCGCCGCATGAGACAAAACACCAGCTCGGAATGATCACTTTCAAGTTTTCGGATCAACCTTATCAAACGCAGCGCCTGATCGGTCGAGTCTCCGACTCGGATACCGGCCCGACGATGGTGTTGATTGGCGGGATGCATGGCAATGAACCGTCGGGGGTGATCGCGATTCAAAATGTGTTTCGCGACATCGAGGCCAATTCGATTCCTGTTCGCGGCGAGTTGATTGGGATCTCGGGCAATCTGAAGGCGTTGGCCAGCAATCAGCGTTTTCTTGATCGCGATCTGAATCGGCTTTGGAACCAGGATTTTACTCGCCGCTTTAAGGGACATCCGACCGGCACAGTGACCGAAACGGTGGCCGAGTTCGATGAGCAGCAGGAGATATTCGAGATCATTGACCCGGTGTTGGATCAACACGGCTATCGCAATCCTGGCGCCACCATTGACCAGCACGGGGCGTTTTTTCTTGATCTGCATACGACCTCAGCGCGGTCTGAGCCGTTTATCGCGATCAATGACCAGCTGAACAACCGGAAGTTCGCCCTTTGCTTTCCCGTGCCGACCGTGCTGGGTATCGAAGAATACCTGTCGGGACCGTTGCTGAGTTATTTGAATGATTTCGGTCCCGTTGCGCTGGCATTCGAGGCCGGTCAACACGAGGACCCGGCGTCGGTCGAAATTCACACTGCGTTTGCCTGGATGGCCCTGGTCAATGCTGGATTGGTTGAGCTGAAAGATGTTCCCCGGTTCAGCCACCATCAACAGGTTCTCCGAGACGCTGTAACTTCGGACATGGGGATTTATGAAGTCATTTACCGGGAGGAGATTGCGGACGGGGACGGTTTTGAAATGCACCCCGGTTACCGAAACTTCTCTCCGGTCTCCAAAGGCGAATCGTTGGCCCACAATGACGAGGGTGAAATTACCGCGCGTCAATCGGCGCGGATCTTCATGCCGTTGTACCAACGATCAGGGAACGATGGTTTTTTTCTGGTTCGGCGCGTACCGAGATGGGCGCTCAGCCTGTCATCGGTGCTGCGTCAGTTCAATTTCCAACGAGTGTTAGCGTGGCTGCCGGGCGTTTCCCACAGCCAGGATCAACCTGATGCGTTGGTCGTCAACAAAAAAGTAGCCCGTTTCCTGGCCGTGCAACTGTTCCACCTGTTGGGGTATCGCCGCAAACAGGACTCCGGCGACCGAATGATTTTCTCTCGCCGCGAAATCGTCCATCCGGCGTCTACGGAAGAATCCTAGCCGTTGCGAATTACTGCCCTGGCGGCTGCTGTTCAGGGTTTTCGTAAATCGTAATGTGCTGATCAGCGGTGATGTTTTCCACGACCGTCTGTTTTCCGCTGGGCCAGCTGACTTCGATTCGATCGACCTGCTCCGTGTCGCCCAGGCCAATATGCAACCATTTGGCGTTTTGAATTGACAGGCCTTCGCCGAGCGACAACTGAAACTTGCGACGGACGTCACCCGTGGTTACCAGCAACGTTGAACCGTAAGCATCGCGAGGACTCCATTCGGTCGATGGGGTGGTATCGGTTTGACCGCCGACCAGCGAGACTCGCACGTAGTGGTGGGGCTTGGATTCCAGGTCGCCAATTCGATTTCGGATGATTCGAAAACGGGGGTAATTGGGACTGGTAATTCCCATATCCAGGAACCCATCGCCATCGAGGTCAAGCAATGAGAACCCACGACCGTCTTCGCGGAAGTCGGCTCCAGAAACCAGTGTGAAGTCTTTGTAGTTTTCGTCGCGGCGCAAAAACAGTCGATGTCGTTCGCCGCCGCTCAAGGAGTTGCTACGGAACTTCGCCTGCTCGCCGTCTGATTCGTGATTCTCAGGAAATAGCATCAATTCCATTTCCTTCTTCGGACCCCATTGTTTGAGGTTGGAAAACTTCTGGTCCGACCCGGGACCATAGCGCACAGAGAGGCGCCAGAGGCACGATCACAAATCGATGTCGGTGCTGAGTGGTTTGGGAGCCGAGTAGTATCCCGAAGGCACATAAACGTCGAGTTTGCCGTCGTTGTCGAAGTCCGCAAACTGACCTCCAAATGACCATCCGACCAGATTGACATGTTGCTGGTCGTCATCCTGTCCGGCGACCTGCCGATACTCGCCATCGACGTTTTCGTATAGAAAGTTGCCTTGCGCGCCAGCGATCAGCCGTTCGTCGACTTCGTCAAGTTGGGCCAGGATCCGGTTCCCGGCTTTGGAATACATGTTCGAAACATACAGATCCAGGTCGGCATCGTTGTCAAAATCACCCGGTGAAATCCCCATCCCAAAACCCATCGTTACCGTCGGTGCGATTTCTTTGGTAACGTCGACGAACTTGGGTTCAAACGATCCTCGCTCTGTGTCATTGCGGAGGAAGACGTCGGGAGCAAAGTCATTGCAGACATACAGGTCCAAGTCGCCGTCGGTATCGATGTCGATCCAGGATGCCTGGTAGGAGCGTCGATACTGTTTCAGATCATCGCCAATCTCGCTCCACTCAAAGGTGTCTCCGCGATTCATCAGCAGAATATTGGGGGATCCACCGCGGTCTACCAACCGTTCTTCCTGTTCAATCGCCATCCGGGTTTTGACACGGTCTGTCGGGCGGGCGATGTGTTCAATCCAGTTCTCGGCTGGCCCGACAACGTGTGGATAGGTGCACAGGTATAAGTCCAACAATCCGTCACGATTGACATCTGCGCCGGCGATTGCGACCACCACCCGGGTATCATCGAGAACTTTGTTGATGGCGTCATGCGGTTTAAACGTTCCGCCTTCATTGGTGTAAAAAACGCTGGGCTTGACTGAGTGACCGACCAGCAAATCGGCATCACCGTCATTGTCGAAGTCGAAGAAGTAGGCGCACGTCACATACTCCCCAAAACTTAAACCGACCTTCTCAGTGACATCAGCAAACGTGCCATCGCCCTGGTTTTCCAATAGCGAAGGAGACTGCCAACGGTCAGTCAAAAACACGTCGTCATCACCGTCGTTGTCAAAATCAACCACGCTGACACAGGGGTAGTGACCTGTCGATTCCCAATCAACAAACGCCTGGAATTTCGGATCGATGGGAGCGATGCCAGGCCGCAAGGTCGCTTTGTTGGCTTGCGCCAGGATTCGATCGACGTGCGAAGCGCGAGATATACGCTTGAACAGCTCTTCATCGGGAAACGCTTGCTCGGTCACGTTCTCGAACAGCAGTTCAGGCGCAGCGATGATTTTCAGTTCTTTCTGCTTCCAGCCGACAACCTTCCAATCGCCTTCGCTGACTTCCCGCCAGCGGAGTTGCTGCTTGCCCTTCAAACCAAATCGATGGCCGTCGGGGCCGACGATTCGTCCTTCGAATTTGGTGTCATGCAGGAACTCATCTCCCGATTCGGAAAAGGCTCCCTTCAAGGTTCCCAGCTGGGCATCTTCGAATCGATAATTGTCGGTGATCGGTCCCCAGATCTGATTCATGGAAACCTGTTTCACCTCATCCGACAGCGGCCAGTCAAACCAACCGGCCAGATCGTTGGAGGTTTTCCACGCATCCTCTCCCAGGCCGTTGAGATCACCGGAGCTGAGAGCATGATCCAGCTCAATTTGATCGATGGCAGCCGGAGAAACATCGAGTTCAGATTCTTTGAAACTGCGAACCAGCAATTTCACCTTGGAGGATAACCCCTGGATCATCCGTTCCGAAAGCGTGATGCCAGCAATCCGCCGTTCTTCCTCGGTCATGTTTTCCAGCGAACCAAGGTCGAGCGAATCAGCGCTCGGTTGAGCAGACTTTTTTGTCGCGCCATTGTCCGATTTGGCGGATCCCGAACGTTTCTCGCAGCCAGCCAGCGACAAAATCAGACCGGCCAGCAGCCCCAAAAACAGTAAGTAAGATCGTCCAGTATTCATGTACCCAAAATAACGAAGCGAACATCCAGTGTCAATTAAATAACACTCGCTCGAGTTGTCCGGCATATTTCGACCGAATTGCGGTATCATGCCCTGTCGGACTCCCGGGATGGTTATCCGGCATACCGGTTCGGATGATTGGTGCCCCTTTTTTCTAACCGTGAGATGATTGAAATGAAACTCAAATCGCTGCTATTTCCATTAATCGCGTTATTGTTCCCGGTGAGTTTGTTCGGGCAACCAACTGACGGGTCTCGGGTCGTTGACGAATTTGAAATTGAAGCCAGCATCGACGATGTATGGCAAGCGTTTACCACGACCGAAGGACTTAAAGGGTGGGTGGCTCCGCTGGCCGAAATAGACTTCAAGGTGGGCGGCAAATGGCGAGCGAATTACAACGCCGATGGCGAGTTGGGTGACGAGAATACGATCGAAAACACGATCCTTTGCTATGACCCCAAACGAATGATTTCCATGAAGGCGACCAAGTTTCCAGCCGGCTTTGAATTCACCGAAGCGGCCAGCAAAACCTGGTCCGTGTTTTACTTTCAGCGGCTATCCGATTCGAAGACCAAGATCACAATCGTCGGATTAGGGTATGACGATTCTGAGCAATCGAAAAAGCTGAGAGAGTTTTTCAAACCTGCCAACGAGTTTTCGATGGGGCAATTGAAGGCCGCTTTGAAGAAGTCGTCCGATCAATAGCAACCATGATTCCATCTAGGCCAGGTGCCAATTCAACACCATTCCGTCTTCCGGGTGGTCCATGGTCCCCTGTGGCTCGAATCCCGTTTTCTCAAGGATACGGTGAGAAGCGTTCCGATCGACCAGCGTTTGCGCGGTGACCAATAGATCAGGATCCGTTGAGTTTGCCAGTTCAACCAGTGCCTGGGCCATTTCGGTTCCAATTCCGCGTCCCTCGTTTTCAGGGAACGTGAAATAAGCGATCTCAACCTGGCCCTCGCTGGGCGGGCCTTTAAAGCCACACGTGCCCAACACCGAATCCGCATCACGAGTCACCAGGTAACCCAACCACGGAGGCTCAAATCCCTGTTTGGAATACAGTTCCGCTGTCGCCCGGCAGACTGCTGCGGTCAGCTCCGTTTGTTGGCCGTCAAATCCTGGCACGGACCCGTCCGCATTGATGGGGATCAGTTGCAGTTGTTTCATTTGAAATCTCTTATCCACTCTCTTCACTGATTTACACTAATTAAAACACTGTTAAACATCCCGAAAACGCTTTGTTAATGAAACATTGGATTTGCGTTGCGACCGAGGGTGGTGAAACTGCCGATCATCTTTATCTGTTGCACATTGGTAAATTGCAACGATCCCAATCGGAAGCAGCATAGTCGCGGCTCAATTACCCAGCTTGCGCCGCCTGCCATACTCATCCTGCTGCCTGGAAATCGGTATTTCGCCACTCGGCTGGTTTCTCTACGATCCCCGAAATTTCGCCCCGCGCAAGGACTGCGCGGATTCGAATCGTACCTCCTATCGCGAGTTTACCGATGCCGGAACGGAATCTGGTCACACGCTTCCCCTTGCTTACTTTACTGATCACGACACTGGTTATTACCGGGCCAAGCGGTTGCTCCAAACTGCGGACCGCCGGATTGACCAGCGACCTGACTCCGCCCAGTCAGTCGGCGTTCGCCCGGCCACAGGAACTGGCGACCGAGCAAGCAAAAGCCAAGTCCGAATCGGCGCGAAACTATATCGGCCAGAAGATCGACTCCACTGACCGGCCCGAAGCCCGGATCGTGGGTGCGTTTGAATCCGATAATAGCGACCAACCAATGGTCAAACTCCAAGCTTCGACGGGCCCCCAACCTCCCGCTCCTTCGATCGCATCAGCTTCTTTAAACCCGGAAGAATGGGTCGCAGGCTCCCAGGTCGTCAAGCAATTGAATGACCCGACTGCTGCTACGATCCAACAAGTCGGTCACCAAACCGATTCGACGGAAGCTGGGACAGAGGAGTCGGCGAAGACAGCAGACCAGGGCAAGGTGATGGTTGCTTCCGCTGCCGAGCCAATGCAAGCGACCGACAAGCAGGACGCTGCCGAATGCGAGCACGACGGTGAGTGTGATTGCTGCCGCGACCCTGTGCCACCTTCATTGGACCCGGTCAAAACCATTCAAGTCGCCGACATCGCCGACCAGGAAGTGTCGCCGACTCAAACTCCAGCGGCAAAAATGACGGCTCAACCAACGACTGCTACCCCTGCCAAGTTAACCGCCAAAACCGCAGGTCCTGCAGAAATAACGCTGAACCCCACCGCACCAGCCATCGAAATCAATCGCTTGCGAGCGATCCCAGTTGAATCCTCATCGCGTCAGTCCGCGATGCTTCATCCGTTGCGACCTCTGCGAGCAGTGACCGAACAGGATTCGACAACCAAGACTGATTCAACAAGCATTCCGTCCAGTCCAACCGAAGTTGCAAACTCAAAGCCAGCCAACCAGCTTCAGCCGGCTGCGACGATCTCAACGCCGCGTGTCGCCGCCATTGACGCTGATTTGGTCAACATGATCGCCGCTGACCAGCAGTCAACCAGCGAAGCGATTGAGCCTGATCACGAATTGACCGAAACCAAACAAGCACCAGAACCCCGCTTGTCAAACATTCAAGTTGGCGAACTTCCCAAAGTTCACGCAATCCAGCCAGGGGCAGTGCAACCGACCAGTACCAATAAGGAAGCTTCACCGTCCGAGCTGCCCGCGCCAGTTGAAACCTCGGACGCGAATCAGCCAGCGTCTGTAACGCCTGCCAAAATCGAAGACTCGCAACCGACTGTTACCGCCGAACAATCCTCCAACGGAGCCCAGGGTGCTGATGTGCAAAGTCCGGGAACGGAATTCAGCCCCAGTGACACCGCTGTGCCGGCCGATGACCTATCGCCGGTTGGCAACGACTTTGCGATGGACTCTGCTGCTGCCGAAGATTCTGCCGAAGCCACGTTCAACCCGATCGATAGTTCCGATTTTGACGCAACCCCCGTCGATCCACAGCCGCTCGATGAGGAGAACGACTTCCCTGTCGCGAAGGCGCCGAGTACCGATGCAGCTGGTTCGGTTCCTGTTTCCAAGGTGCTGGATTTCGTTCCTGAATGGCCTCGCGCCGAACAGGTTGAAGCCCCCGCCTGCGAAACCGAAACAGAGTCAACTCCAGACGTTGGCGCAGATTTCGATCAGCTACCGTACGACGCCGTGCCCGAGGAGCTTGAGTTTCCTACGAGGCCGGCGGCAGTGGAAATTGACTCCACTCAAATCGGTAAAACATCGAGCGAAGTCAACAACAGTGATGCCGATCCGGTGGTCAATGATTTTTCTCCCGTTCAAACTCAGCCGCAGCCGGTTAATCAACCGGCCCCCCAGCCAACGCTGCAATCCAACACGGAAAACATTTTTCATCCCACCGACGATCGACCGGAGTCACTGCCGGACCTGGAACAAATCGAACAGGCGTTTGCTGGCCTGGTTTCCGATCAACGTTTGAATGCGCCCAAGGGTTCGCCTGCCGATTCTGTCGCATCGCCTGCTGAGGCAAACGTGCCGGATCTGGCCACGCAACTGGATCGGACAATCGTTCAAGTCAAAAACGAATTGCAATCGTCTTCGGTAGGAGCCAGTCGAAATGGGCTGGAGGTCAACTTGCGATTGCTGGAAATGTTGAAACGCCAGACGGCAAATCTGGATCAACAGCAGCGAATGATCAATAACGATCAAAAACGTTCCCTGCAGCACCAACTGGATGCCTTGGCCGTGATGCTGGTCGAAGGTGAAACTCAGTCGATCAACACCAATGAACAAACTCTGGCCAGTTTGAAAGCGGCTGTGGAGGAACTGGAATCGCTGGCTGACCTGCGAGTTGCCAACGGTCGGTTGTGTACCCAGATTTCCGGTTTTGGAAACTTCAAAGCGTTTCCAGAGTCATCATTCCGTGGCAACCAGCGGATGTTGGTGTACTGCGAAGTTGAAAACCAGATGTCTCTGCCGGTCAATGAAGTCAATGGCGTCGTGCGGTTCCGAACTCGGCTCCGCGGTAGCCTGGCGATTTACGACATCAATGGCGTCATCGTGCAGCAACAGGAGTTTCCCGTTATCGACGACCGAGCACACAAACGACGACGAGACTTTTACGTTTACTTTCCGATTCAACTGCAGAACCTGAGTGCCGGCGACTATCGCATGGAGTTGATGATCGAGGATATCGATGGCAGCAAGACTGCAACGTTGAAACCAGCGATCGAGTTTTCGGTCTACGCCAATTGATCTCACCAATCGGAATATCTGATCATTCATGGGTGCCGTCGAACTACTGGTCACGCTGATCATCCCGTTGCTGGCGGTGGCGACGATCGCCTGGCTGCGATTTCAGCCGACGTTTAACGTGACGTTGTTGCCGGCGTTGGGGCTGAGTGTTTTACTGGTCGGGAGCGTGCTGGGACACGAGTTTTTCCACGTCTCAGCCGGGCCGATCCCAATCACGTTCGACCGCCTGTTGCTGGCGGCCGCTGCCAGCTGGTTTGGCTGGCGCTTTCTGACCGGACGCGAAAACTTGGTGCGGCTGAATCGGGTCGATGTGGCGATCCTGATCTGGTTAGTCGTGATCTCGATCAGCACCTTGACGCATGACTTCCAGGTACTCAACAACATGCCGGCTTCGCGGCTGTTGTTTTTTAACTGGTTGCCAGTACTGTTGTACCTGGTCGTTCGGCATTGCCAGATCACTTCCGGTGATTTGAAGTTCATTGCCACGGTAATGGGCGCGCTGGGAATTTACCTGGCGCTGACCGGGGTCGCAGAGATGAAGGGTTTTGAGGCTCTGGTTTATCCGAAATACATTTTGCAATCCGACTTCCGGGAGTTCCTGGGGCGGGGCCGCGGGCCGTTTTTGAACCCAGTTTCCAACGGCATTTTCCAGACTCTGTGTTTCTGTTGTCTGCTGGCCTGGTGGCCTCATCAAACCGACAACGGTCAGCATCCCTGGAATCGAAATGCGTTCGTGATCGTTGGCCTGGCGCTGGTGATTTGCCTGGGTGTCTACGCCACGTTGACTCGTAGCACATGGATCGGGTTGGTGGCCGCAAGCGGCATCTTCGTGTTCATTCCAGCGCCGCGGCAAGCCAAGGGATTGATGCTGATGGGAGCCACAGTCGCGGCATTGTTGTTGGCACCGGTGCTGGCCGACAAGGTGCTTTCCTTCAAACGTGACCAGGATGTATCTCAGGCCGACATGGAGCAGTCGGCTCAGATGCGACCGATGTTTGCTCTGGTAGCCTGGAACATGTTTCAGGATCGACCGCTGGCCGGAGTGGGCTTTGGGCAATACTACCAGGCCAAGACTCCGTACCTGAAAGACCCCCATACGGGACTACCGTTAACGATCACCAAATCGCTGACCCAGCACAACGTATTCCTGGCCTATCTGACCGAAACCGGATTGATCGGCGTGGCTGCTCTGTTGGGATTGCTTAGCCAGTTTGCGCGAATGTCGTGGAGTGTGTGGCGCGATGATCGATTGTATCTGTGGCCCAGGCAGATCGCTCTGATCGGACTGGTGTTGGTGTCAGCGTACTGCATCAACGGCATGTTCCACGATGTCTCAATCGTGCCCCAAATGCACATGTTGCTGTTTTTCTGGATGGGATTGGTCAACAACGTTTACTCACGTCGCGAACCGATGATGCAAACGTTGCCAGTTGAAGAATGTGACGAGAAGGGAATGGAATCCGTTCCTCTGGCAGCGTGACCGAATGAGCCGATGGCGGATCTCCACGAATGTTTTTCGTTCGCCCGATTCGTAGCCTCAGGGATCGATCACCAGGGATCATCTCGTCAATCTTGTTGATCCTGGACATCCTGTCAAACTTCCAGGTGAATCTTGCGTATGCTGTCCATTCTGAAGCAAGGGTCCGAAACAAACGAACAGGATGGACAAGGTATCCAGTTCCGGCCAGTCGTTTAGGATTTATCGCTTGCGGCCCAATGGCATCATGACTTGCTCGATCCGTTTGCCTGCTTCGGCAACCAGCGAATCAATCTTGTTGCGAAAATAGCTGAACGCAACCATCGTGGGGATCGCGACCAATAACCCCAACAGCGTCGTGATCAAAGCTTGACCGATGCCGCCGGCCAATTCCTGAGGCCTGGCCATCCCATCTTTGGCGGCGATCGTGGTGAAGGCTTCGATCATCCCCAACACGGTACCGGTCAGGCCCAACATCGGCGCGATGGCCCCGATGACATTTAACACTTCGGTTCGCCGGTACAGCTTTCCAGTCTGATCCTCGCCAGCCTCTTCCACTGCGGATCGGTATTCCGCATAGCCAAATTCACTGGCTTTGTAACGTTCCAACCCCGCTAACACGACTTCCACGGCCAGCGAGTAATTATCTTCCTGGTGGCACAAGTCAATGGCTTTGTTGATTTCCCCGTGCACGATCAATGCTTCCAGTTCCGACAGGACCTTGTCGGGCATCAGTTTTTTTCGCGTGATGGTCAGCAGGTGTTCGATGATGAAGTAGACACTCACGATCGACAGCAGCAAGATCAATCCGACGATGGCAATTCCCAAGGCATTGCCGCCAAACAACATCGTCAAGATCGTCGGGGCCTCCGAATTGGTAGCTTCGCCGGTCACGTCAACCGAGGCTCCGTCCTCTTGCCAAGCCGCCACGCCCAATGTCGGTGAAGCGAAGGCAAACGAAATCAGCGCCATGACCACGACAGCCAACAACAGTTGACCGCGACGAAACCACCTGACCTGTGAATTGCCAACCAGTGGCTTCATCGTTGACTCCGTTGGATTGATTCGCTGACTCCAGCCATCGCCCTGGCGTGATAAGTTTGGGGAAAATCTTGTCGTAGCTGTTGGATCAGTTTATCGGCCGTTGGCGAATCGCCCAGATCCCTTGCTATTTGAGACGCTGCATACAAAGCAGCACTGGCAATCTCAGGGACAGCCTGCCCCTCGTTGGCGACGACGTTGATCAGTTGCAACACGCGGTCCCAACGCTGGGCGTCGTTTTCCTTGGCAGTGCCTTGCCTGTCGTCCCGACCGAAACGCAGGAATTGAAGCCAGGCCCACAACCGACGATCCAAGGCGAAGGATCGGCTTTCCAGTTCAACCGCGGTTACCGGTGAACGCGTTCGGGACCAGTCCAGTATTTCGATGGCCAATATAAGGTGCTCATCTGGAGTTGATTCGGCAGCAACCAATTCCCTCAACCGTAACAAATGTTGGTCTGCCAATTCGGCTTGCCCCAGGTGAATTTCCATCGAAGCCAGGTACAGCCAAATGCCCGGCGAAGGCTCGGTCATCGACTCCGCCCATGACAACAAACGGGGGTGGACCAGCCGAATCTCGCGATCGTCAAACCAGATGGGCAATAATTGACGATCGAATCCGGACGCAACGACCTGGGGAGAGTAAACCTGCTCGCCAACTAACGCCTGAACGTCGTCCGAAGCGCGGCGTTGCCATTCAAGTGCAGCAACAAAATTCAGCACTGCCGGCCCGCGCTCGCCTGATCGCAAATGTTGATCAGCAGCCAATCGAGTCACCAGATACCGTTGATCGAATTCCAATTGAGTCGCGTTGGTGTTTAATTGCCCTCGCCAGCGTTCGGACAATGAGGGCGCAAGCCGACATCCGCCATTCCAGTCGCCGCTGGCCAGTCGAAACTTGATCCGCGCCAGGGGGAGTCCGATGTCCCTTACGAACTGATCAAATCGAGCTTGTTGTTCGTTGGCAACCGTCGCCTTCAGTACCTGGTCCCATGCCAGTTCAACGCCATTGTCAAGTTGAATCGAATTTTGATCAAACGCCGATACTGATCGCCCCGAAATACGGGTGTGGTCGCGAAGGATAATCTGTTTCGCTGGGGCCGAAATCGCTGGCGTGGCCATCATCAGGCCCAACCAGAAAATGCTTCCCCAGTCGTAGCCGAAACGAATGAATTGGCGCCCCATCAACAATTGCCTTCCGCAAACAGGGTGTAAGTGAAATCATTAGTGCTTTGTCGCACCATAAGTTTAGGGTTGGCAAAGTCTACATCATGCCTGTCCTCAGAGGTTTGCATTCGGTGCCAACACTAAAGTCAAGAAGTCACAGACCACTAGTTTACTGGATCCCGCCGATTCAGGTGTCAAATCCAGCTCCTTAAAGTCGCCGTGATCCTCCAAAACAGCCTAAACTGCTTGATTTAACACGGAGGCGGGTTATCCTGTCAGATTGAAGTAACGGATCTCGAGCCAGCATTCAGCTCGGATCGGGATCTGTCATTGTTGAGTCCATGTTCATGACGTACACCGCCGAGTAATCCCCATCATGCGATCAATTCAGTTTTGGCATCGCGGTACCGTGTTGACCACGGCCCTGTTGTTCAGTGTCCTCGTGTTTTCTGCGCCAGAGGCCCAGGCTCAAGGTTCCTGGGGTTCGTTTGGATCCGGAGGGAGTTTTGGTTCCTCGGGCGGCTCCCACGGAAGTTGGGGAAGCAGTGGTGGTCTGCTCAATGGCCGTCGACCGGTGCGCAATCTGCTTGCCAGGATTGGAGATCGCTTGTCCAATCTGGGGCGTGGAAGCCACGGTTCCAGCGGAGGTTCGTCGGGACGCAGCTACGGCAGCTTTGGTTCCTCAGGTGGATCAACCGGTTACAGCTATGCGTCGACGGGTTGGTACGGTGGCTCCAGCGGCGGTTCAGTATCGTTGGCAACGCCACACTACGCCACTGCGATCGAGACCAGCTATACCACGCCGATGGCGGGCTCGATGTATATGGAACAAAGTTACCCCGTGGGCGATTATGGATTGCAACCGGGGTACCCGATTTACAACGGTGGTCAGACCGGGCTAGGCCCTGCCGGAATTCAGGACGGTGGCCCGATCGATTCGATGCTGGAACAGCCCTACTATCCGCAACCGGCCAGTCCAGCTCCTGAAGCCGAATCTGAAACAGACTTGGGTGCTGAAGGAGACTCGACATTCCTGCCTCCGTCGCTGGAAAGCGATCAGGCGATTTTGCGATTGCAGGTTCCTGAAGCCGCCAAGGTTTACATCAACGATCAACTAACAACAACTCCAGGCACCACCCGCAGTTACGAATCCAATGGGCTCGACGATGAGCGCGAGTACCATTACCAGGTCAAAGTCGAGCTGGAACAGGGCGGCCAAAAACTGGTTCGCAGCAAACTGGTTTCGCTGCGCCCGGGTACCGCCAGTACCTTCGCGATCCGTTTTGACGAACCGGCGGTCACCACCTTGCAGCTGAACGTCCCAGAAGATGCCGAAGTCAGATTGTGCGGCAAAGCGACGACGCTGAGCGGTAAAGAACGAAAATTCGTTACTACCCGCCTGGAAGATGGGAAATCGATCGAGGACTATCAGATCGAAGTTTCCTACCTCCGCGACGGCGAACGGGTCACCGACACCAAGGAAATCAACCTGGTTGCCGGTGATATGCGAATTCTGGACTTTGGAAACGCGGATTCGGATCAGACTCGAATCGCAGCCCGTTAGATTACGATAGGGGTTCGACGCTTTAAGTTTCCGACCTCTTACGTACACGGTTCCATGAGCACTGACCGTTCCGGTCACGTGACCCCTGACATTCATCAACCCCAATGGTCCAATTTGGCTCGGATCGTTGCGGGAGTGGTGATTATCGGCTACCTCGGCATTCTTCTCCTGGGGCCACTGACCAATCCGGTGGGGGCCCCCCATCTGACTGGCCCGATGGCCAGAGCCGTTGCGCCGGTTCAACAAGCACTGTTTATGGGACATGGTTACCGATTTTTTGCACCCGATCCCGGCCCCAATCATTCGGTCCATTTCCAAATCGAAACCGATGGGGAACAGGTGGAAGGCAGTTTCCCAGATCGCGATACGCACTGGCCCCGGCTGCTGTATCACCGTTGGTTCATGCTTTCGGAATCCCTGTTTCGCGATGGAGCGGTTCTGCCCTCGGACCAGGAACGAGCTGCCACGGAACTGGAATACCAACAGCGGATCGAACAGTACCGGCAACAAGGCAAATTCAAACTGCGTCAGCAACTGATTCGGGAGCGGGAATGGGAGCAACAGTTGTTGACTGCCGCCGAGCAAAGACGGGACCTGCTGATCCGCTCAATCGCCTCAACGTTGCTTGATCGATACGACGGGCAAGCGATCACGTTATCGGTGCAGGAGCGATTGCTACCCACCGCCGAAGAAGTGGCCAGCGGCATGCCGCTCACATCGCCGGGGCTGTTGCGGCGAGTCGAAGTTGGAACGTTTACACGCGAGCAACTGGAATCGGATCAGCCACTGTTTGATAAGGGCCTGGAAGATATTCAACCGCGAGTCCGTTCGCAGGAGCTGCCATGAGCACCGATCGTATCGCGACTCGAGGTGCAGTGAACGATTGGCTGGCGGGGTGGACCACCGGTTTTGATCGTTTCTGGTTCACTCCCCGCCAACCGACAGTGCTGGGATTGATTCGCCTGCTGGCCGGAATGATTGTGTTTTACACACATGCCGTCTGGACGCTGGAGCTGGAAACATTTTTCAGCCCGGATGGCTTGCTGCCGGCCGAGTACCGGCAACAACTGTTCGCTACAGCATCGTGGAGCCACCTGGATTGGTTAGGGGAGTCTCCCGCGATATTATGGACGGTGCACGGTTTGGGACTGATCGTCCTGTTCCTGTTCATGATTGGTTTTCTGACCCGAATCACATCCGTGTTGGCCGCACTATTGGTGATCTCGTACGCCAATCGAACCCTCGGCGCAGGGTTTGGGCTGGATCAATTGAATGCTCTTCTCTGTCTGTACTGTGCCGTTGGCAACTCGGGCGGGGCATTTTCAGTTGACCGTTGGTTGGCGTTTCGACGTGACCCGGCCACCGGTTCCAAATGGTCGACCGCCCAGCCCGATACGCTGACCAATATTGCGGTCAGATTGATTCAGGTCCATTTGTGCATCGTTTACCTGTTCGCGGCAATCGGGAAGCTCCAAGGCGATACCTGGTGGACCGGGGAAGCTGTCTGGTTGGCGTTTGCCAGCTATGAATATCAGACCGTCGACATGACCTGGATGGCCAACTACCTGCCGCTGGTTTCGTTCTTGACGCTGGCATCGTTGTTTTGGGAGTTGGCTTACCCAGCCTTGGTGTGGCCTCGCCTGACACGCCCCATCATGCTGATCATGGCCGTGCTGGTTCACCTGGGAATTGGGATGTGCATGGGCATGATGACGTTTGGAATGATCATGATCGTGGCCAATCTATCATTCATTGAATCTTTCAAGTCGAACCCAGCTGACGTATAATCTCCGGTTTTGCTGACGCCCGAGCTGGCGTCAGGGATCGATTTCAAACCATTTTTGGAGATTCATTCCCGTGGCCAAGCGTCTTGCGATCGTTGGAGCAACCGGAGCCGTCGGCACCCTGGTACGACAGATTCTGGAACAGCGTCAGTTCCCTTACGACAGCATCAAGTTTCTTGCATCCCAGCGATCGGTCGGCAAGAAACTGACGTTCAATGGCCAGGAACATACCGTCGAGTTGCTCGAACCCGGTGCTTTCAACGATGTCGATATTGCGATCGGCAGTACCCCGGATGATATTGCCGCCGAGTTTGTACCCTGGGCAGTGGAACGTGGCGTTGTCGTGGTTGACGAAAGCGGTTATCACCGAATGCTGGATCACGTGCCGTTGGTGATTCCCGAAGTCAACCCGGAAGCCGTCAAGCAACATCAGGGGATCATTGCCAGCCCCAATTGCAGTACCACCCAGATGGTGATGGCCATGAAACCATTGCATGACCTGTCCCCGATTCGCCGTGTCGTGGTTTCGACATACCAAGCCACCAGCGGGGCGGGCGTCGCAGGACAATCGGATTTGCTTGAGGGGACCCGCAAGGCGTTGGATCAACAGGATCATGACTATCAGGCCTTTGCCCACCCGATTGCCTTCAACGTGATTCCCCAGATTGGTTCTCATAAACAGGATGGCTACACATCCGAAGAACTGAAGATGGTTTACGAAACGCAGAAGATCATGGGCGACGCTTCCATTCAGGTCTGCCCGACTTGCGTACGCGTGCCAGTATCGAACTGCCACAGCGAGACGATTCTGGTAGAAACCGAATCTCAGATTACCGTTGAGCAGGCGCGTGACGCGTTCGAAGCATTCCCGGGAATCGCGTTGATCGACGACCTGGACGCTGGCCAGTATCCGATGCCCAGCAACAGCGACGACTTGGACGAAGTCTTTATCGGTCGCTTGCGTCGGGACTTGAGCTGCGAGAATGGATTGACGTTCTGGTGCGTCAGCGACAACCTTCGCAAGGGAGCAGCCACCAATGCGGTTCAAATCGCCGAGCTGCTAGTGGAGGAGTGAACCTTGACCAGTCCAGCAAACCGCTGCCTTAAATTGACAATCGCCTACGATGGCAGCGAGTATTGCGGGTGGCAGGTTCAAACCAATGGACGCTCGATCCAGGAAGTACTGGAAACAGCCTGGCAGCAAATCACGGGGGAATCGATTCGGATCACTGCCAGTGGCCGCACCGATGCCGGCGTGCATGCGATTGCGCAGGTCTGCAGCTTGAACACGGCGTCACAGCTGCCAACTGAGAACCTGAAAATGGCGCTCAATTCCAATACGCCGTTTGATATTGCCGTTCGGTCCGTTGAAGTTGCCCCGGCAGGATTTCATGCGATTCGCGACGCCGTTGAAAAAACCTATTGTTACCATTTGCAATACGGTCGAATTCAGGACCCGTTGAGCCTGCGGACATGCTGGTTCACACCCGGAAATCTCGACCTGGATGCGATGCGAGTCGCCGCGGTGGCGATTACCGGGACCCACGATTTCGCCAGCTTTCAGGGAGCCAACTCGGATCGCCAATCAACCATTCGAACGATTACACGTGTGGATATTCAGCCGATGTCCGTGCACGGATTTCCGACCGCCTCGATTCGATTCACGGCCAATGGTTTTCTTTACAACATGGTTCGCAATCTGGTCGGTACCCTGGTTCGGATCGGCCAAGGTCGTGAATCGGTCGAATGGATGGCTTGGGTCCGAGATCAACTGGACCGCAAACACGCCGGCCAGACCGCCCCGCCGCAGGGCCTGTTTCTGGAGCAAGTGGTTTATTGATGGACGGAAACTTTCGCGGAGAGGCGGACAATTTTTCCCAGCCGATTTGGGCGCTAGCCTCGGACGAAACTAGTTGGCGCCTGAATTTTGCAAAGTCGGTGGCTAGCGCCAAAGCCGCTGGAAGGCGCCACCTAACGCCGTAACATTCGCGGAGAGGCTGACATTTTTTGTGGTCGCCAAAAGTAGCTTGGGCCATTGGC
>CAZJEK010000071.1:17467-20653 GCA_964545005.1 uncultured Pirellulaceae bacterium | reverse complement strand
GCGGCCTACTTCATTCCGACCGCCGGTGCCTACCTGGGAGCAGATGGTCGTCCACGGAACAAGCTGTTTCGCGACGACCAGTTGCATTTGAACGATGAAGGGTATGAGCTATGGTCGGCGTTAATCAAAACTCAATTGCACTTGAGGCTCGGCCCAGCCGACGCGAATCCCCAGGACTAAGGCTGGTAGCCGTTTGAATCTCGGCAGGTCGCTGACGAGTGCGTGAGCTGCAGCAAAGCTCTTGACAGAATCATAAGGTAAAAAAACCGCAGAGGCGCAGAGAACGGAGAGCACGCAGAAGTTTGAAGGGACTTTGCGCGTCCTCAGCGAACTCAGCGTCCCTGCGGTTAGCTATTCGGATTGCATGCCATGATCGACAACCATTCGCGGAGGGGCTGACACTTTTTGAGGAGCGAGCGGGCTGGAGGCAGATACTCTCCCTCGGGAGAGTCGGCCTATCAGGGCCGGAGAGGGGTTTCGAAAACCCTCCCCTCGCTTTGGCTCGACCCTCCCGCGCGCGGGAGGGTGTCGAGATAATTTTCGCGGAGATGCCGACTATAGACAGTGGGCAACCTCAGATCTCGCCCGGCGGGCCTGTATCCTCAACCTCCCGCTAACGTTCAACCAATCAATTGCTGGATTTTGTCTTTGCCTACCGGCTGAATGATCCCTTTTTCGGTGATGATCGCCGTGATGTATTCGGCTGGCGTCACATCAAATGCCGGGTTATAGACCTGCACGCCGGTGGGCGCAGTCTGTTTGCCAAACCCTTGCGTGATTTCTTCGGCCTGACGTTCCTCAATCGGAATCTGATCTCCGGATTCAAGTTCCAGATCAAACGTACTGCTGGGGGCAGCGATGTAAAACGGAATCTGGTGGGCTTTGGCGAGAACTGCCAATGAATAGGTGCCAATTTTGTTTGCCGAGTCACCGTTGGCGGCAATCCGGTCCGCCCCGGTAACGACCGCCTGGACACGCTTCTCGCGCATCACCTGAGCTGCCATCGAATCGCAAATCAAGGTTGCCGGAATATCGCGTTGCATCAATTCCCAAGCGGTCAATCGCGATCCCTGCAACAACGGCCGGGTTTCATCCACATAGATATGCCACGGATGCCCCTGATCTTGAGCGGTAAAGAAAACGCTGAGTGCGGTCCCATATTCGGCCGTCGCCAGCCCCCCAGCGTTGCAATGAGTCAACACGCCCTGGACTCCCCCGGGCTGCTGATGAAGCAAATCGGCGCCATGCTTGCCAATCGCGTGGCACATTGATCGATCTTCTTCGTGAATCGCCTTGGCTTCCTCCAACAGCGCCGAGCGAATTTCGTCAGTGCTTGTCACCGTCCCCGATATCGATTGGCACCTGGCCTGCATTCGATTGAGTGCACAGAACAAATTGACGGCCGTTGGTCGACTTTCAGCCAAGTAAGCCAACACCTCGTCCAATCGCTTAAAAAACTCAGGGCCATCGCCGACCGTCTGCAAACCAATGACGGTTCCATAAGCCGCTGCAATTCCGATTGCCGGAGCTCCTCGAACCCGCAACATCTTGATCGCTTCCCAGACGGTTTCAACGTCTCGGCACTGAATCCGTTTCAGCTCGTTGGGCAGCAACGTCTGATCGATCAGATCCAGATAGCCGTCAGTTCCTCCGACCCAAAACATGGTTTCATTTGATTCCGACATGGATGCAACGTTGTTTGAAGAAATGAAATTGGAATGCTTAAACCGCGATTGTCGCCAGCGGTTTTGGCGCTAGCCACCGACAACTCAAATGCACGCGTTAAATAAATCCTGTCCGGGGCTAGCACCCAAGCGGCTGGATAAAAATGTCAGCCTCTCCGCGAAAGCACTTTCGACCCCTCCCCCGCGTGAGGGTCGAGCCATCGCGAGGGGAGGGTTTACGTAGCCCCTCTCCGGCCCTGATAGGCCGACTCTCCCGAGCGAGAGTCTCTACCTCCAGCCCGGAGACACCAACACCCCCAAACTACCAAACAACGACGACTCCGGTAACCGGTGAACTGGTCAATCCTTCTTGTAATACTTGCTCAAGTCGATACCCGAATCTTTCGTTTCGTCTTCCAGCAATTTCAACCTGGCTTCAAACCGCTCCATTTTCCGCTGCAACTTGGGCAGAATTTCCTCGGCGGCCGACTTGCGATCTGGCTTGGGCAGGGCTGGATAATTTAACTGCCGCTGCAGCGCTGAAAACAGATACCGCGGTTCCTTGCCTCGATTGGCGAGCGCAATTCGTCCTTCTTTTTCGGCAAACAACACCAGGTCCGGAAGCTCAACCTCATCGCCGTAGGTTTCATGCTGACGTTGCTGCTGGTCGGCGTAGAACTGGCTGTGGACGTAGATCAAATCCGCGATACCAACGATGCCGATTTTATGCCTGATGCCGAGAATCCATTTCTGCCAGTCCAACGTATAGACCACATCCTGCGACATGGCGGCCAATCCGCGATCGTAATCAAGATTGTTCTCGCAGATCGTTTCGAATTGAAACAGGAACATGCTGACCGGGCCCTGGTCTTCAGCCCGGAATCGAGCCTCGTGCTCCAGAATCAGCAGCGCTCGATCCATCGAGAATCGTCCCCGCTCGTCTTCCGCGGCGGCCATCACGAAAGCCTGGAACGGCGTGAAGTAATGAGCTAGCCGATACATCGCGGTCGACATCACACCTTGATGACTTAACTCGGCCAACATGAAATCAATCGCCATCGGCAGCTTGGAGGTGGTCAAGATCTCATCCCGCAAGTGCTTCATCACCGTCTGGACCGGATCTGTTTCCTCGATCCGATGGTTCAAACCCCGAAACAGGTATGCCTGTTCGATATACTCTTCTCGCGGCAGCTTGGGCATCGGACTTGCTTTCGTTACTGACTGCCTTCAAATCTGAGATTGGGCTACAGATTCCAAATTGATGGCATAAAATAGGAGTGCCACAGCCGGTCTTTATTCTTACCGTTAGCAGTCCCATGACAAAACAATTTTCTACCATCCCGGAGGCGGTCGACGCAATTGCTCGCGGCGAAGTCGTGATCGTGCTCGACGATGAGGCCCGCGAGAATGAGGGTGATTATATTTGCGCCGCCGAGCTGGCGACTCCGGAAACGATTAATTTGATCTTGAGCGGACGCGGCGACTTTTGCATGCCGGTGTTGCCTGAAACAGCCAATCGTCT
>CAZJEK010000071.1:0-17449 GCA_964545005.1 uncultured Pirellulaceae bacterium | reverse complement strand
AGATCGGTCGACCTTCGTCCGTGCGATTGCCGACCACAGCACCGGACCGGACGACTTCCAGCGTCCAGGCCACGTTCACGTACTATTGGCCAAACGCGGCGGCGTGCTACGTCGTGCAGGCCATACCGAAGCCGCCGTCGATCTGGCTCGGATGGCTGGCCTGAAGCCCGCCGGTGTCTTATGCGAAGTGTTGACCGAATCGGGGGAACGAGCTACCCGGGACGAGCTGCTGGAAATTGCAGAACAGAAACAACTTTGCATCATTACCATCGAAGACCTGATCGCTCATCGAAGAGTCAGCGAAAAACTGGTTTCGCAGCAAGCCAAAGCCAAGCTGCCAACGAAATACGGCGACTTTCAGATCATTGCTTATAAAGTCGAATTCGAAACTCAGGAACCCATTGCGTTGGTCCTGGGTGAGCCTCACAAGCAACCGCTGGCACCACTGGTTCGAATGCACAGCAGTTGTTTTACCGGAGACCTGATCAGCTCCCTTCGATGCGACTGCGGTGACCAATTGGATTTGGCATTGAAAATGATCGCCCGGGAAGGACACGGCGTGCTGGTTTACTTGCCTCAAGAAGGTCGTGGCATTGGGTTGACCGAAAAGATCAAGGCTTATGCCTTGCAGGACCAGGGAATGGATACCGTCGAAGCTAATACCGCCCTGGGCCACAAAGCTGACATGCGCGACTACGGAGTTGGGCTGCAGATTCTCAAGGACCTGGGGTTAAAACAAGTTCGCTTGTTGACCAACAATCCGAAGAAGACCGAAGCCTTCAATCTCAGGGGTTTTGACCTCAAAGTAGTGGACCAGGTGCCCATTTTGCCACCTATTCACGAGCACAATGCTGTCTATCTCGCGACCAAACGGGATAAAATGGGACACCAGCTGCCGGAAAACTAACTGATCTTGCCGAATTTGCCGACAATTTGTTAAGGTTGAAAGACTCTGGCACTCCGCCAACCACCAATCGACGCTACGCAAGGACGCGTGCCCATTCAACCCACATTCAGGCAAGAGACGAAATGGATTTCGATCAACTTACCGTATATGCCAACTTGGCGCTGACCTGGATTGGATTTGGAACCGTTGTGGGGCTGGCTGCCAAAGCCATCATGCCCGGCCGGGATCCGGGTGGAGCGATTGCCACCGTGTTGATGGGAATCGCCGGCAGTTTGATCGGCTGTGCGTTGTACGAATCCTTTATTTCCACCTCGCCTGAACCGGTGGAGCCAATCACGTTGATCGGATTCGCGGTGGGAACGGTGGGCGCCTTCATTATCCTGCTATTCTACAAGATTCTGGGCGGTTACTGGTTCACCGAGGGTGAAGAAATTGGTTACCGCGGTCGCCGACGCCGACGCCGAAGCCGGCGGACTCGCGTGGTTTACGAAGATTGAAACAGGGGCGTGCTTTAAGTCCCGAACGTAGCCAATCGATTCGCGTGAGATTGCATCGAAGCGCTTGTGTCTTCAAGTCGAGCCAAGGTAACGAATGCCTTGGAAAATGGCTCCGCGAACATCGCCGATCCACAATCACCACAGGGACACAGAGTTTACAAACGAAGCTCCGTGGACTCTGTGTCTCTGTGGTTTTTAGCTATTTGATCACGAAGCAGGCTGATTCCATTCCCAGTCGAGCCAACGTAACGAGCCGGTAACACGTCAGAACGATTCCGGTCGGAAAGCGTAAAATAACCCTGTATCGGTTCACGATCTTTGTCGGTCAGGAGTATTGCTTCGATGATTCGAATCCTCTTTGCGATTGTCACGTTTGGCCTGCTGTTGTGTTTCATCGGCTCCAGCGACCCAGTGGATACGGTCCATTCCGACCCAGATCGGTCCAGCAAAATTCCGTTCATTCAAAAACGTCCCGATCTGGGTGGCGAAGCCTGCTTGACGATGGTTCTTCGCGGTCTGGGCAACGACATCGATCAGGATTTCGTGTTCGATCAATGTGGCATCGATCCATTACTCGGGCGTGGCGCAGTTACGCGTGAACTGGTCCTGGCCGCCAAACAACTGGGGTTCGATACAGGACCAGTCTGGTACTCGCTCACCAACGATTCTTCGCGAGCCAAACTTTGGCAAACGATCCAAACCGACCTGGCGGTAGCCCGTCCGGTCATCGTTGTCCGTCGTCAACAGTCGGCCGAACAATTTCTGTTGCTGCTGGGCTACGATTCGGACTCCCAAATGGTGATCTATCACGACCCCAATCGACCTGACGGAGCTTCGAAAACGGTCGACCGTGATAAGTTGCTCGCATCCATGCGATTGCACTCCAACCAGCCCGATGAATTGATTGCGGTGGCGATTCGATGCGAAGGTACCCCCACAGGATTGAAAACCGAACGCAGCCGATTTTCCAATGCGGATTACGCACTGCACATTCGCGAGTTGCGCAGCAAGCTACCAAATAACGACTTCCAGATCGTGTTGCAGAAACCGTTTGTCGTCGTCGGTGACGCCGGAATCGACAGCGTGCGAAAAACGGCTACCGGAACGGTCAAGTGGGCAGTCGACCGACTAAAACAAGCCTACTTTCAGCGCGACCCGAACCAGATCCTTGACATCTGGTTATTCAAGGACGCTGACAGTTATCAACGGCACAACCTCGAACTATTCGGCAGCAAGCCCTCGACCCCCTATGGCTATTACTCGCCGCGGAACCGATCGCTGGTGATGGATATCTCAACGGGCGGAGGTACGTTGGTCCACGAAATTGTGCATCCGTTCATGGAATCAAACTTTACAGGCTGCCCAGCCTGGTTCAACGAGGGCTTGGCATCGTTATACGAGCAGAGCAATTCGCGCGACGGCCGAATCGTGGGGCTGACCAACTGGCGGTTGCGCGGCTTGCAACGCACGATCGCTGATGGCCGGTTAGGGAGTTTCGCTGACCTGTGCGCTACTTCAACACGCGAGTTCTACGATGGCGCCGGCATCAATTATGCTCAGGCTCGTTATCTGTGTTACTACCTGCAGGAGCAGGGACTGTTGAACAGGTTTTACCACCGATTCGTCGCCAACGCGGACCAGGACCCGACTGGATACCAGACCCTGCAAACCGTCTTGGGGCGTCGCGATATGGAAAAATTTCAGCAGGAATGGGAAGCCTGGGTTCAGCGGCTTCGGTTTCCGTCGCCCTGACGTCGCCTGAAAGGCTTTCATGGAAGGTTAACCCTCCCAAACGGCAAAATATTTAGAAAATGTGAATGTTTAGGCAAAAGGCGCTTGGTCAGCCGTCAGGCAGTTGTTGCTTTTACCGATTGGGCTATACTTCTCGGTTGAAAGACTGAAAGCTCTCAAACACCTGTGCTTAACTACCGGAGTAATTTGATGAAACGCATTTTTGGTCTGCTGGCCTTGGCTCTCCTGATTTCAGGCGGAAGCTCGGTGCAAGCAGACATCCTTGGATTCGATAATTTCGACTACGCCGACGGCTCGCTGACCAGCAACGCTGCGTGGACCGATCATAGCGGAACGGCACTTCAGATGCAGGTCGAGAATGGCCAGGCAGTCGTGGTAATGGACGGTTCACTGTCCGAAGACGCCAACATGCTATTCACAGCTTCACCTGGCGGCATTGTTTACTACGGTCTGGATTTCACCGTCGATGACCTGGGGACTCCATACGCCGGAACCGACAACGAATATTTTGCTCACTTCAAGGTTGATGGAGCAAACGACTTCTCCGCCCGACTGGACATTGTTGCAGCCCAGGCTGGCGGTGATTTCAGTGTAGGAATCGCAAGCGATGAATCGACTGCCGATACAATTTGGGGTTCCGATTTAAACTACGGTCAGACGTATCGCGCGATCGTTGGTTATAACCAGGATACAAACCAGGCCCAGCTGTGGATCGATGCTACTACAATGTCGGATACCAGCATCCTTGGAGAAGACCGGGCAGATCCAGGTGACTCGGTTGATTCCTTCGCTCTCCGCCAATCAAATTCGGCTGGTGGCGAAACGATTCGAGTTGACAATCTTGTTATCGCCAATGATTTTGATTCCGTTTTGACCGCCGTTCCAGAGCCATCTTCAGCGTTGGTACTTGGTTTGGGTGCTTTGGCATTGGGCTTTCGACGTCGACGATAACGTTGTCTGACAACTTAAGTCGCATCAAATACATGAAGCGGCAGGCTGATTCGCCTGCCGTTTTTTTATGCGCATTACCAGAACTGGCGAGTTGAATTGCTGTGTCAGATATCCGAGAATTGTTGCGTTAATCACAGCTCCGTTCGATCCATTGGCGAAGGCTTCCATTGCGACAGATTTACCTCGATTACAACGCGACCACGCCAATCGCACCCAGCGTGTTGGAGGCGATGCAGCCATTTTTGACGGGTCATTACGGGAATCCGTCCAGCGCCCATGCCCTCGGTCGGGGAGCCAAAGAGGCGATTGAAGACGCTCGGTCGAAAATCGCGACTTCGATCGGCTGTGATGCCGATGAAATCATCTTCACCAGTGGTGGTACCGAAGCCAATAACCTGGCTTTGAAAGGGGTGATGTTCGAGTCTCGGCCAGGCTCCCACCTGGTCATTTCGGCAATCGAACACCCAGCCGTCACTCAGCCAGCCAGATTTCTGGAAAAACTGGGATACGACGTTTCGGTTGTCCCCTGCGACGCAAACGGTGTCGTTCAACCGGAAGACGTCGAGCAGGCGTTACGATCGGAAACTCGGCTGGTGTCCGTGATGCACGCCAACAACGAGATTGGGACAATCCAACCGATCAAGCAGATCGCCGAACTGTGTCACCAGCGGTCGATTCTGCTCCATACCGATGCCGCTCAATCGGTGGGCAAGATCCCCACCAACGTATTTGAACTCGATTGCGACCTGTTAAGCATTGCCGGGCACAAATTTTACGGTCCCAAAGGTGTGGGAGCGCTGTACGTGCGACGGGGCGTGTCGCTTGAACCGCTGCTACATGGCGCAGCGCACGAAAACGGGTTGCGAGCGGGAACCGAAAATACGCCCTACCTGATCGGACTGGGCGCGGCCGCTAACATGGCATCTCGAGCCTTGGACGAATCGCATGTGGGGATGGCGAAATTGCGAGACCGTTTGCAAGACCAGTTGGTCGAAGCCATCCCTGGCCTGCACGTCAACGGTGGCAACGTTGACCGCTTACCCAATACGTTAAGCGTCGCGTTTCCCGATGCAACCGGTCGTCAGATTCTGGCTACGACACCCGAGCTGTGTGCTTCCACGGGTTCGGCCTGCCATAGCACCGGTCAAGTCGAATCAGCCACGCTATCGGCAATGGGAGCGGAGCATACGGAGATCGCCGGTACGGTCCGATTGAGCGTTGGCTGGTACACGTCCCAGGAAGAAATCGACCGAGCTGCCAGCTTGCTGATCGATGCGTGGGAAAACCGGGACGCCCGGCGTGGATAGCGTCGCAAGCAAGTGGGACTTGAAATCACGCTTAGCCGCGAAGACGCGAAGGTTATCGGGAGAGGATTTTTGGCGAATTGCTTCAGGTATTGATCGAGAAATAGTCCAAGTGACATTCAATCCTTGCTAGTCGACTCATTCAAGCTGATGCGAGTTCCACCACCACATACATTGAATCCGAAGTGTCGCACTCGATTTCTATTCCCAGTCTGTTCTTCGCGTCTTCGCGGCTTCGCGTGAGACCTCTCGCAAGCCCCGAAGCCAAACGCAAAAAAAAAAAAACGGCCCGACCTGATGATGGTCGAGCCGTTTCTAATTATCCAGACCAGACTTGTGCGTCGTGGTTGTGAAAGCCAGAGGCTACTTAGTTGCAGCCGCAGTCCATGGCAGGAGCTGCACAACCGCAATCAGCAGCTGCGTGGCAGCCGCAACCGGCGAACAAGCCGCGGATGCGAGATGCGATTCCGCGAACGCGAGCTCGCAGGCATCCTTTGAACAGTTTGGTTCGACCGCAAGCGTTTCCGCAAGCATCGCCACAAGCGTCCATTCCACAACCGCAACCAGCGTCAGCTGCACCGCATCCGCAACCAGCGTCAGCAGCACCACATCCGCAACCAGCGTCAGCAGCCATTCCGCAACCGCAACCGGCAGGAGCAGCGTTAACGGTTACTGGAACTTGCTCAGTAACAACGCGTGGTACGCAAACGGTAACGGTGTAAGGAACTTGCTTCGAAACGCATCGTGGCTTGCAGACAGTCTTCATTTCCGTAACTTGTCGAGTGGTTCGGTAAGGAACCTGACGAGTTTTGGTTTCGCAAACCCAACGGGTGTTGCAAACTGGAACTTGACGAGTCTTGGTTTCGCAAACCCAACGAGTGTTGCAAACTGGAACTTGCTTGCTGCGAGTTTCGCAAACCATGCGTGTAACGCAGTAGTTCTCAACCCGGCTCTTTTGCTCGCAAACCCAACGAGTCGTGCAGTAGTTAACCGTACGAGTGACAGGCTCACAGACAAATCGAGTTTCGCAGTAGTTGATTACTTTGGTTTGTGGCTCACATACGTAGCGAGTAACGGTGCAAGGAACTTGCTTGGTTACAGGCTCACATACGGTGCGGCAAACTGTGTAAGGAACTTGCTCACAAACGGTTTCGCAACGGTACTTGGTGACCGCAACTTGCTTGGTTTCGCAAGAAGGAACCCAAACTTTACGGCAAACCGTTCGGTCAGGTCGCTTGCAGCAAACCTTCTCGCAAGAACCTGGGCAGAACGAGCGGCATCCGGTGATCGGATCGCAGCTCCAGCTACCACGAGTTCGCTTGATGCGAGTGTAAGAACGGCCAGGAATGACTTCCTGACGAGTCTCAAAGTGACCACCGCGAACGGTGACGGTCTTCATTTCGGTGTAAGGAACGCGGATCGTCTTCTTGACGGTTCGCATGCGTTGCTCTTGCACCTGACGACGGTTGTAAGAAGTAACTGTCTTCATAACCGTTTCGGTAACAGGTCGACGAACGTTGTAAGTAACGGTTCGTTGCTTGTTTTCCTTGACTGCACGTCGAACGTAAGAAGTAACTTCTTTCGAGTGCATCTCTTTCACAGGACGCTTAACGGTGTAGTTAATCGTGCGCTGCTTTTGCTCAGTCACAGGACGCTTAACCGTGTAGTTAACCGTCTTGTAGGTGGTTTCGCGAACCGGACGACGAACCGTGTAAGTTTCGGTTTTCATCGTGGTTTCACGAACAGGTCGACGTACGTTGTACGTTTCCGTTCGGTAAGCTGTTTCGCAAACGTTGCGAGTCACAGGAACCTGAACTTGATCGTAAACAGTTTCGTTTACGGTTCGGTAACGCGTAACCTGTTGTTGTTCGTTAACAGTACGCTGCACTGTTTTCATCACAGTGTAGCTGCATCCGCAACCGGATGCGGGGGCAGCTGTTGCCACGGTGTTGTAGCTTGCGCCACCACAACATTGGCCCCAGCTGAAGCTGGCCGACAGAGCAGCTGCCACAAATGCAGCTGAAGTCAGCAGACTTCTAACCAATTTCATCGTAACTTCTCCAAAAAATCTGACGTTTCAAAACCTACAGGCGGCATCTGGTCCGGTGATCCATTCACCATGCCAATCTTGCGGGCTGCATTGGCTTGCGACCCGAGCCACTTAGTTTGGGCTCTCCAGGTCAAACAGGCTCAATACGTCCGAACGTTTCCCGATGCGTTCGGGCCACAAGGCTTTCCTGACCGTGGTAAGATCGGTCGGCTGGGAGAAAAAGGATAAGCAGGTCAGCAAATTCAAATAACAAATCTGGAAAACGGGGAGGGAGTTTACGGGTTATGACTGTTACTCCTTCCACCCCTCCGTTACCACAAGCAAACTCGCCTTGCATCTGCTATAAAAACCGGTCCAGACTGCCCGAAGGGCGTCGCTTTTGAGACCCTGAAAGAGAACCAATCCAATGAGAATCCACTCAAAGCTGTACCTTTGCGTGATTATCACCAGTTGCCTGGCCAGCGCAACCTGCTTCGCCCAGGATTCAATGCCGGGGCCAACGGAACATCACAAGATCCTGCAAAAAGAAGTGGGCACCTGGACGGCGAAAGTCACCAGCTACATGGGTGAGTCGGGACCGCTGGAGGAACCGGATGTTTCCGAGGGCAAAGAGGTCAACCGGATGCTGGGTGGCATGTGGCTGGTCAGTGACTTCCGAGGCAAACTGGGTGGCCTGCAGTTCGAAGGTCACAGCGTGACCGGCTGGGACAGCAAACAGGAAAAATACGTCGGCTCATGGGTCGACAGTTTTTCGCCCGCGGCCGCCCACACCCTCGGTAGCTACGATAAAGAAACCAACACCATGAACTGGGAGATGGAATCGATGGGCATGGATGGGAATCCCAGCAAGAGCAAAATGGTAGTGGTCTACAAAGACAAGGACCAGCGCACGATGACCATGTACAGTCAAGTTCCAGGCATGGAAAAAATGGCCAAAGTCATGGAAATCGAATACACCCGCGCGAATGAATAATTCGCCAGGTTGCCAAGTTGGCGTCTTCTAGTTGCCTTTTGATTTCAGCCGATTTTTGATCAGCTGACGTAAGCCTTCATCTTGGGTCAAGTTCAATGCGGAACGATACTTGACCCGAGATTTCGTTCGTTCTCCTGCGGCCGCCAGCTTGTCGCCCTCGGCCAACACTGCCTCGACGGCGGCTCGCTCCTGAGCCAACTTGGCTTGCCGGGCCACCTTGATCGCGTCCACGCTGGCGACACCTTGTTGCGCGGTGCTATTCAGGTTGGCTTTGGGCTGAATTTCGGCCCGCTGTTCGGGTTCGGTCGAGGTTAACGGTTGCCCCAGGTTCAACTGGCCGCTTTGAATCGCCCGCGTCACGCCGTTATCAATCAACGGGATGCCAGGAGCCGGCGATCCAGAAAAACCACCGACAACCGGAATGTTTCCAAGCACAAACGGACGATAGGCGCCGTTGAAAAAATAGCCTTGTCCGCCATTCATCATCGTGATCGACGGAGCTGACATGCCACTGGTGCGGACATTGCCTTTGGCCATCTGCAGGCCCAGTCCGAATCCACCCCCGCCAGCACCGATCCGGCGAAAACCAAACTGAGCACCAGCGCCGGGGTTGTAGCCGCCAAACGGTGGGATCGCTTGCCCGCCCTGCTGAAAACTGACGTTGGGGTACAGCTGACCTTGGGGGCCCAAGCCGACCACCCGCGAACCCGATCCCCGGGCGGCTGGGAAACTGAACCCAAAGTTGATTCCGAAGTTTTCGAAGTAACTATCGGAATGGCTTTGAAACGGCGTCGTGGTATGAATGACTTGAGCAGTCCCAGCCTTCTGGCCGGCGAAAAGCACCAGCGGAAGTACTGCAGCAGCAACCAACCTAAATCGGGTTCGTACGTTCATCTCGGCCTCCTGTTTTCCAGCCCCGCCTAAATTGTAACGGATCAGCCCAATCATTCAGGAAAACGGGTCGCGATTGACAGGAAGCCTCCAAATACAAAGAAGCCAAGTTCGTTAACTCCGTGCTCTCTGTGCCTCTGTGGTGAAAAAACACCAACTGCAATCAGATTTCGCCAAGACCACTCAGCACGCCAATCATTGGTGAAACGATCTGAAATGCGCCCCACAAAGTAAACAATGCGGTGCCAACAATGATCACCCAGGATACTTTGGTGACCCTGGACTGAGACAACCTGGCTTTGAAAGACAACATCGCCACTGTTGTCACTACAGCGATTCCGACTAGCGGCCAAGGGACCAGATACTGGAACCAGGACGTTGCCAATGGCACTTCGATGTTAATCGCGTCATAAAACATCGTTCCAAACGAATACAACAGGACCAACAAACAAACTGAAAAGGCCACGAAGAAAGTAGCGAATGCAGCGGCCTGCGATCCTGACCGGGAAACATGATTGACTGGAACGGTAGACATCGAAGCCTCCAACATGAAAAGGTGATTTTTAATTGTCAGATTTCGTCTGATTGAGCCCAAACTTTCAAGCCGCTCTCTCAAACGCTTTGCTGGCGACGCTTGCGAATCCGCTCGCTGAATCGATCAAGGATCATGCGTTCCTCGTCGGTCAGACAGCCGAGGTTACCTCCGCTGGCATGAAGCTTTTCAAGAATCGCGTCTGCTCGTTCATCTTCTTCTTGCTCTCGCAGACGTTGTGCTTCCAGACGCGATTCCTGCTTTTCGATCAACCACTGGGAATACGCCAGGTTGTCCGATTCGCTGGCAGCGTCCAAATACAGACTGGAATCGGTTGCGTACAACGAGCTGTATTCAAGCTCATCAAACTCACGCCACTCTTCATCAGCGTCGGCGGTTTCCTGAAACATCGAATACTTGGCGGCAAATAGCAACGTGATCCCGCCCAGGGCCACGTACAACCAGCTTGGTTGGATACTTCCCGGTTCATAGTTGCGATAAAACAACAAACCGGCCAGGAAGATCATGCCAAAAGCAGATGCATTGCCGATCAATCGAATCGCCGTTTCGATCCAATACCGAGGGCGATCGACTCCCGAACCTTCGATCAAGGTGCGAACGATTCGGGCACCATCGAATGGAAAGCAGGGAATCAGATTCACGGCCAACAATTGAAAGTTGACCCAGGTGAAAATCTCGACCACCGAAACCTGCCAATCCGAAGGATTAAAGCGATGTGGTCGAAATGGATTGACCAGTTGAGCCAACGACGCGTATTGCGTCTGCACCAACAGGGTCAGTCCCAGCAAAAACAACATGCCATTAACAAACGGTCCGGCAAAATGAGCCACCAGGGCCGCGTACCCCTGATTCGGCAACACCATTTCAGAATTACCGCCCCAAGGCATCAAGACCACTTCGTCGGTTCTGCCACCGATTGATGCTGCAGCAAAAACATGTGCCAACTCGTGCAGCACGATCGCCACCAGCAACGCGGCCACCGTAACCATCGCCGTGCCGGCGAAGAAATTGGAATTGGGATAACCGACATTCCATTCGGCCCCAAACATGACTGCCACAAACAGAAACAGGAATAGGTGAACACGTACCGGGATCCTACACCATCGTCCAATGCTGGTGCTCCAGATCTGGTTATCCCTCATGTGACGCCTCCACGTTTCTGGCCGCCGCGAATCCTGCATCGCTCCCGGCGCTATCAGTTTATCTGAATGGACGGTGAGCTTCAATCATCGAATCTCAGACATCCTTGCAGGATAATGGCACTCAGCCCGACAATCGGAACAATCAAAAATTAACGAAATTCTCGGCGGTAAAGCCAGCGTTGGATCAAATCCGGGCTGCCATCCCAGCCGTCTCGTTCAAAATGCCAGTCGTGTGAAACCGGAAAGTGGTCTTCGGCCAGCGGCCAAGGGTGAAATGGATCGCGCCCCAGCGCAACTGCCAATTTAGACGAATCCATGGTGACGTTACCCGCCCGGGGCGGAATCGGCCCGGCGTCGATCCGAGGGCACCCCATCAACAGCTGGGGGTCGTAGCCACCAATTCGATTGACGATTTGCGCAATCTGATACAGGGATAACTGGATTTCTCCACCGGCATGGAACAGGCCACTTAGCTGGCGGACCAGGACTTCGGCAATCACCTCGTTAAGGCATTCGACGTAGGTCGGCGTTCGGACTTCGTCAAAATACAGTGTGGCCGGTTTCTGTTTGGCGAACCGCGATTGAATCCAGTCAATCGCCCCCGCGTGTCCGTTAAAGCTGACTCCCATCGGCAGTGAAATTCGCAACACGCAACTGGCCGGGCGGCGAGCGAAAATGGTTTCTTCCGCAATCACCATCGTTTTGCCATAAACCGTGACCGGGTCGGGAACATCGGTCTCCTGATAGTTGCCGCTGCCGTTGCCAGAAAACACGAGGTCGATGGACAAATGGACCAACTGCACCGGTCGATTTTCGATCACGTTGAGCAGGCTTTCGATGCCCCGCACGTTGACCCGATAAGCCATTTCTGGATCCAGCTCACAGGCCTTTAAGGCACAGCTACCGCCACAATTCAAAACCGAGCGGAACTTGTATTGATCGAACAATGTCTCCAGCGCAGCCTGGTCCTCCAGATCACAGCCGACGATGCCGTCCCCCTGCAAAGGCCAGTTGTTAACGGGCCGGACACCAATCACCTGATCGCCATAAAGCCCGCGAAAATGGTGAAACGCGTTGTAGCCCGCAACGCCAGCCACCCCGGTGATCAGCAGCGGAAGCTGATCAGCCGTCAGCGCCGCGGGCGGGTGGGGTTGAATTGCTGGGCGAGGAACATTCACGATCAACGAGCGTTTCCGAGTAACACTGGATTGGTGGACGGTTGTGCAAACCTCCAGAATAAATTCTCGCTCCGGGAGGATAAAGTCCAGTTGCGGGGATTCAAGGTGAATATCTGACGGCGTTTAAATATACGATTTTAGCGTCGGTCAGATTGGCCGCACGGGGCGCTACCCAGCGCTACCGTGATCCACACAGTACAAACCCCGGACGCGCCGATAACGGGGATTAGGCCAACGGCCTTCGGACAACGATGAGCATGGCCTTCGGCCAAAAAAACCGCCACCGAAGCGCTCGTCGACGAGGGCGCGGCATCTTTTCGCGGGCTGCCAAAATTATCAAAATTTCCTGACCGGATCGAGGTCACCCGCGCAGTACTGAACTTGCGGACTTCTTCTTTCATCGTAAGTCGATCCAGGAAATACCGATGCTGTCTCTCAAACACACCCTATCGACCTGTCTTTTTTTAGCGATCACTCTGGGCATGAACCAACTGATTTTCGCTCAGACGGATACGTATTGGACCGGCGCCACCGGCAACAACCTGTTTTCGGACGCAGGCAATTGGTCCAACGGCGTGCCTGGCTCGAATTCGATTGCTCACGTTGATGACGGGGCCGTGAATGCTTCGCTCGTCAATGTCGATGGTAGCCGCACAATTCACTCGGTAAATGTGTCCCGCGATGATTTGTTGGACCTGCTGCCAGGAGTAGAACTCACGATCAACAACGGAGTTGGATTGGACCTTGCTGGCACGATTCGCATCCAGCAAGGCGCAACGCTTCGAGCCGACACTCAACCATTTAATTTTGCGATAGGAACCGGGGCTGAGGGAAAGTTGGAACTGTCTGGTGGGACGGTTGCCGGGGATAGCTATTTAACAGAAATGGCGGGTAATAGTCTAATAACCATGTCTGGTCATGGGACTATTCGGGACTTCAGCTATATCAGTTTTTTCCCTTCTTTGACCGTTAGCGGAGGGGATTTGGAGGTGATCGGCAGTGACCACGCAGCGTGGAGCACAGGCAGCTCAAACTCATTCTCAGCATCATTTGACAGTATCATTGTTGAAAGCAACGCCCGTTTTCTCGCCAAACGGCGCAACGCCGGAACTTCCGGAAACGTTGCCAACTTCGACATCACTTCCCTGGCAATTTCCCAGCAGGGAGCGTTTCAACTAACAGGAGACTCCGCGTTGATTTTCGAATCGGTGTCCGGCAACGGACTCCTTGCAGGAGCGGGCGAGATTCAAGTGACTGGTCTCAACAACCATCTTGTTTCCAAGAATCCAGAGGCTACTTTTGATGACGCGATTTTACGCGTTTTCGATGGAGGAGAAGTCAGGCTGATTAATGGCTCCACGATCAAGAACAACAGTACCATCATCCTTGATTCCACTGGCAACCAAACCGTTCTGGACAGCCATGGAGCAGTTTTGACCGGCTCGGGAACCGTGGAACTTCGCGACAATGCCGTCATCACCAGTACTCGACCGGGATCGTCGGGATTTGCCAATGAGTTCACCAGCTCCAACCAGATCATTGGCAATGGCAAGCTGGATTTCAACGAGTTCACCAACCTGGGCACGATTGCCGCCACCGGCGGGGGTGCGATCACGGTTGACTCGCAAGTCACTCATAATGCTGGGCGGCTGGAAGCGGCAGCCAACTCGACCTTGATCTTGACCGGGACAAAAACCGCAGCCAACCAGACACCGATTCAAAATGAAATCCAAAACAATGGCGGCATCATCGAGGCCCTCCACGATGGTGTTGTCCGGCTCGACAATGCCCACATCATCGGCGGACAGTTGACGTCCTCCGGCAACGGACGAATTGAATACCTGGGACCAACGTCATTCACTGGTGTCACCATCGATACCCTAATCGAACCGGTAACCGTCGGCGGAAATGCTCCAATCTTTTTGGGTGGACCAATCACGTTGACAAATCAAGGAGTCTTGGCCGCGTTCGGGTCATCAAACAAAATCTATGCCGACGACCAGACCGAGTTCCTGGGGTCTGGCGAATTGTATTTCGGCAACGGCAGCGGTCTGACGTCCCAACAATACCAAGGCACGTTGACCAATCAGGCCAACATTCGTTTCGTCGATGGTCAGACCTCGATCGAGCGTGTCTCATTGACCAACCAGGGTTTACTGGCGGTCGAAAACAACTCAAACACCAACGTCATTGAATCGATTATTGACAATCAGGGAACCCTGCGGGTCGATGGTGGCAGGATTCGTTTGGCCAACACTTCGTTGACGAATTTTTCAGCGGGAACTTTGTCTGGGGGCCGTTTTGAGGCCCTCAACGGTGGCTCGATCGAACATGAAAACTTCGACGTGTTGACCAACTTGGCGGATATCGTCCTATCAGGAGCTGGAGCTGAATTGACTAATCGCTATAGCTCATTCGACTTCGACAATGGCCTCCGCAACCTTGACGTTAACGCAGGAATGCTCACGATTGCCGATGGAGCGACACTGGAAACCGACACCAACCTCGAAAACTCTGGCGAAATCCACGTGCTGAACAATGGTTCCTTTTTACGAGTCGGTGGTGGCAGCGGAGAATACCGACAGGTTTCCGGAGAAACGCGAGTCGATGCCTTGCTATCAGCCAACAACATGATTCTGGACGGGGGAACGCTGCATGGCGATGGAATCGTCGAAGCCAACGTTTTTCAAAACGCAGGATTACTGGCAGCCGGCAACTCGATCGGCGATCTGGATATCGTCGGGGATTATATTCAAGGCACCGGTGGGGTGCTGGAACTGGAGATTGCTGGTGATCTGGACCATGACCGCTATTTCGTAGCCGGCCTGGCGGATCTGGACGGAATCCTGGAAGTCAACTGGCTCGGAAGCTATTCGCCGACTGTCGGACAAGAATACCTGTTCATGTACGCTTCCAACGCCACGGCTGATTTCGCTGGCATTCAGTCGAACCGCAGCTATCAGTATTCTGTAGTGGACCTGGGCGAAGGGCTGATTGCACTGAAAGTCACCGCCGTGCCCGAACCGATGACCGCATGGTTGGTGGCTGGCTGCGGCGTGCTGGTTGTCGCTCGACGTCGGCGTGAACTACAATCACGCCCATGTTCCACGTAAAAATCTGCGGAATCATTCGCCCCCGGGACGCTCAACGGGCTATCGAAGCCGGCGCCGATGCGCTTGGACTGAACTTCTATCCAAACGGCAAGCGGTACCTCTCGCCCCAGCAGGCCACCGAAGTCGTTGCCGCAGCGCGATCGGCCGTGCGACCTGATCAAGCCAACGCTGTGAAATTGGTTGGCGTTTTCGTCAATTGCCCGCTCGAACAGCTCCTGCACATCACCACATCGCTACAGCTGGATGGAATCCAGCTACACGGCGACGAACAGCCATCCTATTTGGCTCGCTTGATACAACAGCTGCCACAGGACGACGGTGCTAGCACTTTTTTATTGCGGGCTCTGCATGCACAACCTGGGGAAGCCAATTCGCTCGGCAAAAGCCAGGCTTTCGTCGAAAAAATCGAAGTCTGGCGGCAGGCGGGTATCGACGCGGTGCTGCTGGATGCTGCGGTTCCAGGCCAATATGGCGGTACCGGAACAGTAATCGACTGGGCGTCGGTTGCGGAAATCTCGAACCAAACCGAGTTGCCGATCGTATTGGCAGGTGGCTTGACGCCCGACAATGTCCAACAGGCAATTCGGGTTTCGCAAGTCCAATCAGTCGATGTGGCCAGTGGTGTCGAATCGGCTCCTGGGGTCAAGGATCGGACCCAAATGCGACGATTCGTTCAACATGCCCACTTAGCCTGGCGACCGGAGTCAAACGACTAGGTCAGGCAACCAGTTGGCGTTTTTGTGCGAAATCATTCATTCAACTACTTCGTTCCGGTTGCCGGATCGAGGTGTTGTCCACTATGATGGTGGACGGTTTCCAGTTTAGAACGGGTTTCTATCTGTCTGGAAGCCATCGGGAGTCCCCGACATCTAACCAACGATCGCCTTTTGTCTTCGGATGAACATGGCCATCTTCGACGCCGCGATTCCAGCGCGGCAATACCATTTATTTTGAGGGATGCTATGAGCACCACCGTGTCGGAACACTACGTATTTACTCCGGATCAGAAGAACGGAATTGACTTCAAAGTCCGCGACTTGTCCCAGGCCGAATGGGGCCGCAAAGAGCTCGATCTGGCCGAACAGGAAATGCCCGGCTTGATGGCGCTGCGGGAAGAGTATGCCGGACAAAAGCCATTGGCTGGCCAACGAATCATGGGATCTTTGCACATGACCGTCCAAACGGCCGTGCTGATCGAGACGCTGGTTGAACTGGGCGCCGACGTCCGTTGGGCTTCCTGCAATATCTTCTCGACTCAGGATCACGCTGCCGCTGCCGTCGTGGTTGGTAAAACCGGAACTCCCGAAGCACCAGCTGGCATTCCCGTGTTTGCCTGGAAAGGCGAAACGCTGGAAGAGTACTGGGCTTGCACCGAAAAAGCACTGGATTTTGGCAACGGCCAAGGCCCGACGCAAATCGTTGATGATGGTGGCGACGCAACTTTGCTGATCCACAAAGGGGCCGAGTTCGAGAAAGCTGGCTCGGTTCCCGGCCCTGAGACGACCAACAACTCGGAATATAAGGAAGTCCTGAAAACCCTGGCTTTCTGCTTGGAACAGAATCCAACTCGTTGGCAAAAGGTCGCTGACGAATGCCACGGCGTTTCGGAAGAGACCACGACCGGCGTTCATCGCCTGGTCGAGATGTCGAAGGAAGGCACCCTGCTGTTCCCAGCCATCAACGTCAACGATTCCTGCACCAAAAGCAAATTTGATAACCTGTACGGCTGCCGCCACTCGTTGATTGACGGCCTGAACCGAGCGACGGACGTAATGCTGTCGGGCAAAGTCGCTGTCGTCTGCGGCTACGGCGACGTCGGCAAAGGCTGCGTTCAATCGCTGATCGGCCAAGGCTGCCGCGTGATCGTGACCGAAATTGATCCGATCTGCGCCCTGCAAGCGGCGATGGAAGGATTTGAAGTCAAGACACTGGACGAAACGCTGGAAGTTGCTGACATCTTCATTACTACGACCGGCAATTTCAACATTGTTCGCGTCGAGCACATGCAGAAGATGAAGGACAAGGCGATCGTCGGCAACATCGGCCACTTCGATAACGAAATCGAAATGGCCGAGCTGGAAAAGCTGACGACCAAGACCAACATCAAGCCGCAGTTTGACATGTACACCTTTGAGGAT
>CAZJEK010000070.1:0-20763 GCA_964545005.1 uncultured Pirellulaceae bacterium | reverse complement strand
GAGGCGGGTTTCGTTTTTTTCTCTTTTCTACAAATCAATCGATGCTTGATTGAGGTCTAGTGTATGGTCATCAGTAAATTCTGCGCGAAGCCTTTGCTCAGGAAGCTCGACGCGATATCCGGCAACCCTTGGAAATTGAATTTCCAGGTCATCACGCTCCGGCCTCACTGCTTTAACGTGAACTGTCTGTCTAGGTGGCTGCGGTTTGGAAACGACAGGTTTGGCGTTGAAATCGAACGGAATTCCAAGAACATCAGCATACTCCACGTTGAACAGGCCTTGCTCGTTTAGGTCGTAAGACTGACGTCTCAGCGCTCGCCCAATTACCTGCTCGCAAAGCAGCTGCGTACCGAAGGCTCGGACGCCAAGGACGTGAGTTACCGTGTTGGCATCCCAGCCTTCCGTGAGCATGGAAACTGAGACCACACAGCGTATCTGCTCGCCCAGGCGACCTTCTTTGCCAACCGTGTTCATAACTTCCCGTAGCAGCTCCTGGTCGGAGATGTTTTCAGCCCCAATAACGTCACCACGGTCCCTCATCTCACGCCGAAAGCGTTCAATCTCGGGCTCAGCCATCTTTCGAAATTTTGCATCGAGCGCGTCACCAGATTCAAGCTGGTTGCTGTCGATAAGCAGTGTGTTCGGACGACCCAGCGGATTGCCGTGTTCATCGTGGTTGCGAAACAACGGAAGGCGACCTTCAACAGGTGTGACAGTGCCGTCGTCATTTTCTCGGTCGAATCCTGAGATAAAGTCGTAGACCAACTTCGAAGTTGCTGTGTTGTTGCAAACAATAATGAAGCAAGGCGGAACCTTTACTCGTTTCTTCCACAATTCAAAAGTGGCTTCATAGTGTCCATATAGAGAGTCCAGGGCAGTGATAAGTGGGGTAGGCAAGCTTAGCGGATCAAGTTTCCCACCTTTGCCACGACCTTTCTTTGGCATGTCTTTCCGAATGTGCTCCCAGAGATTCCGGAACATTGGCATCTCATCACCGGGAATGTTGTCAGCAACTGGCACGCGGGGCAGCTTCACGATTCCACATTCGATGGCGTCCATTAAAGAGAAGTCACACATTGTCCAAGGGAACAAGGTTCCTTCTGCGTATCCGGAACCGCTAAGGAAGAAGGGGGTTGCTGAGAGATCGATCACCCGATTAATACCTAATTTGCGCTTCACAGCCTCCAGGCCATTAATCCAAAGTCTGGCTGCTTCTTGGTTCTCCTTCGCTTCTTTTTTGGCGTCACCTTTTAGTTCGCCCTCGTCGCTTTCAGCTTCGGGCTTTTCGCGGTAGCAGTGGTGAGCCTCGTCATTCAAAATCATGATGTTCTTAAGGCCCATCAAATCGGGCATGACTCGCTGAATCATTTGCCCTTCAGTTTCAAGGGTGTTGAGGTCATCCCCCCGGCCTTGTAGCAAAGCGCGATTGCCTTTTGATAACTCCATTCGTTCGCGAAGCTTAAAGGCGTGGTAGTTTGTAATCACGATCCTGGCTTTGCCCATCTCAACGAGCATATCGTTGGGCACAAGTTCGCGATTCTTGTAGTAGCTATCGGGATCGTTGGGCTGCAGCACGCGGAGCCTGTCCTTAATTGTGATTCCGGGAGCAACAATCAAAAAACCTTTCGTGAACTTCTTGCTGTTGGGGCTTCGAACGGCATTGATCGTTTGCCATGCCATGAGCATCGCCATGACTGTTGTTTTTCCAGCACCGGTTGCAAGCTTCAATGCAAGTCTTGAAAGTTCGGGATTTGCCTCAGCGTTTACCGCATCCAGAAGAGCGAGGTATTTCTTTCCACGCTTACCGGCTTTGGGGGCAACCTCAGTGAGCCAAATTGCCGTCTCAACTGCTTCTACCTGGCAAAAGAATGGCCTGATGCTGCTGAATTCATGATTTCGCCAATGGTCGAGTAGGCGAGCGGTAACCGGAGTAACATTCCAGCTGCTTCGAGGCAGGTTTCGCCAAGTATCGACCTCTTTTCGTATTTCATTAATTGTTGCAGCGACCTCGTATTGCTGCTCTTTCGTTGAAAGACCTTTACCTTCATCAAAGACAATGTCTTGCTGAACTTCAGCTCCCTTTTTCTTGCGCTTTCTTGGCTTGGGAATCGGCGTGAAGAAGTCGGCTCGTCGGCGTTCAGGTTTGACCTGTTGAGTAGGCTGGCCCGAAGCATCCAACTCCCAATGCTTCCCAGGATATTCATAGGGGCTATTGAGAATCGGTTGTTCGAAAAAGTCGTTTGACATCAATTCATATCCTCTTCCAGCATCCAGTCTACAAATCGCGAGATTGCTTTCCTAAAGCAAGTCTTAGCGTTCTTCATCGCTGCCCCCTTCGCCTTCATCCTCAATCCGCTTTAGTTCATCCAGCGTCTGGTCAAAGTGCTCATCAACCGGCTTGGGAAGCTTATCAAGCACAGCTCGATACCGGGAATACTCTGATTCGGCTTTTTCACGCGCATCTGCATGCGAGATTTTTCCGGCATGGTTCAGAATTTCGCGATCCGAGAGACTTAAAAAGTCATCTAGTTTTGAAATCCAGTCAGCCATCGTCATCGGCTTCCTGCGCATTGCCTGCAACTCAGCGAATTCGAGATAAGCGGTGACGATCCGATTGAGTGCCTCAATTTCATTCTTGGAAAGGTAGTTCTTGGCAACGGATACATCTCGCTTGGTGGGGCGGTCACCGCTCCAGGTAGTGAGTCCCATATTGGGTTGAGTGGCGTCCGTCCGCTTGTGGACAACCTCGGCCGCTGTGTGACCATGTGCGGCCCAGTGCATCTTGTTCTGAACCGTCTTGAAGAATTCTTGGGATGCCTCGACTTTCGGGTCGTAGTCGATGCTGGTTGCATAGATATCGAGAACTTTCCGCCAGAAGACACGTTCCGAAGAGCGGATGTCTCGAATCCGAGCAAGCAACTCTTCGAAGTATCGACCACCACCTGCTTCTTTGAGGCGAGCATCGTCCATGGTGAATCCTTTCACGAGGTACTCGCGGAGTCGCTCGGTTGCCCAGATGCGAAATTGGGTTCCACGATGGGACCGTACCCGGTAGCCAACAGCTAGAATGGCGTCAAGGTTGTAGTGGTCCACCTGCCTGGCAACGTCCCGTTTTCCCTCAGTTTGAACTATTCGGAATTTCCGAATAGTTCGATCAGCCTGAATTTCGCCTTCTTGGAACAGGTTTTTCAGGTGTTCGTTAATGGTGGGGACCGTGACCTGGAAAAGCTCGGCCATCAGCTTTTGAGTCAGCCAGATTGAATCTCCGGCCAAGCGGCATTCGATCTTCGTGGAGCCATCCTCAGTCTGGTAGAGCAGGAACTCTCCTTCAGGTGGCAATTCGCTTGGCAAATTTTCATCAGTCATACTGTGTTGGCCATTTACTGGGAGAACGAAATTCGCTCCACCAAGTTTCGTGTCACTTTTCGGTTGGTTCTATCATAAAGCTTCGTTGTTCGGGCATCTTTGTGTCCAGCAAGGTGTTGTACGTCCTCAATTGGAATGCCCTGGCCAATCAAGTCGGTAATCGTGGCGACTCGAAAACTGTGGGCAGACAGTTCGAGTGGAAGACCAGCTCGTTTCACCCGCCGTTTGACCATTCGGCACATATCGTTTTCTCGAAGCCGAGAAAGCGATAATTTCTTTTCCCTGCGGCGAGCTGCTCGAAAGAGCGGCCCCTTATTCTTGGCGTCAATTTCGGCAATTGCAAGGTAATGGTCTATCGTCTTCTCAAGGTCATGCCGAACCGCAATCTCGCGACTCTTTCCTCCTTTCTCGCTAAAGCGAAGCCTTCGCTCCCCGGCAACCCCTGTGTAATCCGAAAGGTCAAGCCGTGAGACCGCACCCGCACGGGCTGCAGTGTAAATCATGATTGACACAGCCGCTCTGTCGCGGGCATCGATAGGGGAGTCGGTAGGGATGCTTCGAAGCAGCGTTTTTATCTGCGGAGCCGAGATCTTCGGGGTTTTTCCCTCGATCACTTCGTACCGCTCTGTTTCAGCCACAAGCGCTGGATTCACCAAACAGATGTGCCGTTCAACGAGCAGATTGAAAAATCGGCGTATGGCTGAAAGATGCTGCTTTTTAGTGGGCAGCGAGCCATGATGCTGCGAAAGGTACTTCCCCACGTCACCTGCCATGATTTCATGGATGGCGAGTCCGTGGCTTTCGCACCAATCAAGAAACTGGCGAACTGCGGTGACGTAGGCTCGACGGGTCTTGGGGTTTGCGATTCGACCTTCAAAGAAATCGTACCAGGCGTTTTGAGCTGGCTTGCCTCCGTCAGCTATCAACGACGGAACGTCGGCCGAGTGTTGTTGCGGATGTTGACTGGCGAGCACCAGCGATTTTTCGGCCATTCCCCCTCTTGGTTTCGTCGATGATAAAAGACGTTATCATTCATTAACCCATGAGGGAACATCCAGTTTGGCAAACGATGTTTCTAGGCTGTTCAGAGAGATAGTATCTGAAGTGCCGAACTATCGCGAAATTCCTCGATTGATGCGACCGAAGATTCTCACTTCCTTTTCGGGAACTCAGACTTTGTGATTTCATCAAAGGCAGGATTTCGTGTTGATGAGTTGCCTCGACAGCTTGTGAACACAGGGAGCTTCCTACTGTCAGCGTCCAAGAATGGCTGCCGAACACTATTGCCTAGGCAATTTTCTCAGCAAAACTTGTGAATCGAAGCGCAAAGCAATGGTTTGCTTCCCAATCGGCCTTGATGATGTCTGCCTCTGCAACTGTCAGCACTCCGTCTTGGATGAGCATAACCATCACCTCAACGGTGTCGAGTAGTTGAATCGCCGGATGAAATTCCCGTGCTTTTCTTCGTGCCGATTTGTCGTCGATTGCAATCGGCAGGTTCTGCTTTTTGGCCGCTGCAATCGCGGAGCACTCGCCTACGCCGAGACTTCCGATTTCCGCTAGGGCAGCGAAATCGGCCAGCTCCTCTGGCGTGTTGACTGGGCGCTCGACAAGCGTGCCGTTGGCAATCCCAGCTTGTACGGCCTCAAACTGCTCGGTGAAGTGCTCTTTGACCTCGTCTCTGACGTGGTCGGTGATAACGAACGTATGGCTGCCGAGCGAATCGAGCAGATCGATGCGGTCGATTCTCGCAAAGTTAATCAACACCGATGTGTCGAGCAGAACTTCCTGTTGGCCATCCATGGACTCAAGTGTATGAGTTTATCGATTGTTTTTGTACTACGCTGCTTCAGCAAGCTTCAGCAAAACAGCTGACGGAATACCAAGCACAGAGCTAATGTCTCGAAGTCGACCTTTTGAAACCTCTTCTCTGCGGAAGGCCTCAATTGCAAGCGTGACGACTTGCAGCCGTAACACATCTTCGTCAAAACGGCTACTGGTCCTTTTGCTCGCAGTGTCACCATCAAACAGGTTAAGGACTTCGAATGCCTGTTTGGCGATTGGTTCTTTCTCTAGAAGCTCTTTGAGTTCCTGCTCGTTCACGAGACGAAGCGACTTTAGCCGGTAACAGGTTGCCTGATAGCTGGTTCGAAAGAACGTCATGAGTGACGCCACATCCTGATAGGTTACACGAGTATGGCTTGCGGTAGTCCGAGTCTTTGCCTCGACCACGTCGTGATTGTGTTCGATAAGTGGGTCGTAGACGACTTGATCGATTCGACTGGGCAAAGCCTTTTTTCGGTGCCGTAGGAATGCACGCACTCCTTCACCGGGAAGCAAGAACGATGCGGCAAATGCATTTGCTCGTACTTCACGATAGTCTTTGCGGTTTTTGTTGGTGCTGACACTTGCAGTTGCCCGTCGGTCAAGCAAGGCGTGTGCATACTCGTGCGCAAACGAGAAGCGACGACGCGACAATGGATGGTCTTGGTTGATAAGAATTGCCGAGCCGAAGGTGGCGTCGTGCAAAAACACACCAGACATTTCATCTGGAAGCTTCGCCTTGGCCGCCCAAACACCTTGAGTCGCTATGAGCTTTGCAAGGTCTGGCAGAGGATTGCTCCCGAGGGACAATCGCTTTCTCTCTTGGGAGGCAACGAAAGCGCCATGCTCGACTGCCTCCATGGTCGATTCTGGCTCTTCCATGTGATAGTCGGGTGGACCGTCCTCTTCCGGTAAGCCAAGCAACTCCTTCAAGCCGTGACCTGCTCGGCAAATGGCGACGTGACTGGTTACTTCTCGATGGACTTCGGAATCATCGACGAATTCGTCATCGAGTCGATGCAGGACAACAAGAGCGTCCTCAGTGTCCGGAGTGTCTTCCACCAACTCAGAAATGCTGCGACCAAAGAAACCGGCAAGCTGAGTCAGTTCATGGGTGCTTACGGCACGTTCGCCAGACTCAATTTTGACAACAGCGGTTCTTGGGAGGTCCAAGTGTTTTGCAACCTGTTCCTGGGTGAGCCGACAGCTCTTGCGAGCCTCTTTAAGGCGTTTACCCAATGCGATTTGCTCAGAGTTGCTCATAGCCGGTCTCCGTGACTTTTTCCGACAGCGTGAGCATTCGCCCACACGCTGCACCAAGTGTCCAATGAAAAGCCGCTTGTGGAGCTGAGACAGCTTACCCGAAGCGGTAAAGACGAACACGTCAATAGTATCTCTATCGGACATTCATGTCAAATCTTGACTTAAATGTTCTCCTTGGGTACTATTGATACAGGCGGGAAAACCAACCGTTTGGACCGCCCATTATGGCCCTGAAACTGGGCATTGTTCCGCAAATCGTTTAGCAGAAGCAGGATAGGTATTCATGAAATCAGGGATGATAGAAGCAGAGCCCATCTCCGCCGGGGTTCAAGCACAGGGAGTCTTAGACAGTCGAATGCTTCCAGACCCAAGTTTTGACGGCCTTTGGGAGAGTATTTTTGTCGACGAAGAGCTAAAGACGAAACTCCTCTGTCAGGCAATGCTGAACTTCGTCTTGCGGCCAAGGCTCGCGCCTGGCGGCGTGCCGCTGCACGGCATCATTTTGCTGGTTGGGCCACCAGGTACTGGCAAAACGACGCTCGCAAAAGGGCTTGCCTCACGAGTTGCCGCAAGCGTCAGTGGCCTTGGGCAGTTTCGGTTTATCGAGTCTGAGCCGCACGCACTAGCGGGTGCAGCACTGGGTCGGAGCCAACGCTCTGTTCGAGATTTCTTGGGAGTGACTGTTGCAGAAGCCGCATCTTTAGGGCCGGTCATTGTCTTGCTCGACGAGGTGGAGACGCTTGCTGCGGACCGGAAGAAGTTAAGCCTTGAGGCAAACCCGGTGGATGTTCATCGGGCAAGCGATGCAGTGCTCGCCCAACTGGACTACCTGGCCGAGCGGCACCGAAACGTGTTGTTTGTTGCCACAAGCAACTTCTCCCAGGCGATTGATGAAGCGTTTCTTTCGCGTGCTGACTTGATAGTTGACGTCGGGCTTCCTGGGCCTAGAGCCTGTGCCCAGATTCTACGAGACACGGTGGAGAAACTCGCATTGGAGTTTCCGGGACTTGGCGAGTTGCTTCTTGGTGGCAGGCTCGATCAAGCGGCGGCTCTCTGTGATGGACTGGATGGCCGTCAGATTCGCAAAGCAGTCGTCACGGCGATGACCTTTGACAAGCGGACCGCACTAAAACCCGAGTTACTTCAGGTGAACGACATCGAGCAAGCTATCTCGCAAGCTCAGCGAAAGCGAGGGGCGAACCGATGAGTGTCGTTTCAAGGAAGGTCCGTTCGACTCCTGTTCGCACGGCCTCGGACACATGGAAGGGAATCGCCCTTCTCTTGGCTTCCGACGAGTCGAGTGATGCCCATAAGGAGCTGATGTCTGTAAGCGGCGTCGCTTGCTCATGTATTAGTTCGGAGGCGATGAAAGACGCAGCGCTGGTTTGCACCGGGAAGGGACCACGTGTTCGTGTCTACTGCCTCTACGACGAAGATGCAATTACCGGCGAAGACCAGAACGAATCGTCGCTCCAGCACTGTCCTACAGAGGAAGACTGGGAAGTGTCGCTTCCTTGCCCTATTGAAGACCTGGATTGGGTTCGGCGAAGCCTGAAAGAGAAGTCGAGTCGGATTACAGCCCGAGATATGGCCGAACGGTTGGGGCCGTCGGAAGAAAAGAAGAAACAGAAATCAAGTGCGGCAAACGCCGGAGTGAACATGGAGGAGTTCTTTAAGTCATGAGTACTTTCGTAGCGGTCAACACGTACGTCTACTCGGTGACGTACATGTCAGAAAAGTTGGTCCATTCTCTAAAGGAGATTGTCCGACAATCCGGCTTGGACCCCGGCCGATTGGCTATCAATTGGGAGTCAACACAAGACGCCATTGCCACCTGGCTTCGCTCTCGTGACTTGCTGGCTGTACATCTGGAAATCTACAAGCCAGCAAGCAACAAGCTCATCCTGCGTTGGGATTTTGACGTGTTGTATGACGCCGATGGTGATGGCTCGATGTGGGTTGATACCGATGATCTGAAATATGCCATCAGAAAGAGCGGCCAGGCTCCGAGTCAGTGCAAGTACAACGTGATTCTGACAACACGAAACGGCAGGCCCGATGTGGACGGGTGGGGCAGCTGCGATTTTCGTTCAACGGATGGGCTGTCCCGCCACTCGATTGGAACGATGGTCAACGCGAGCAACGGACTTGGGGCTCGGGCAGCGTATTGGAGTTAATCAATGATTACCATCAAAGAAGCGTTTCAGAAATTTGGCAAGAAGCTTGAGCTGACTAATGGCGAGCAGGATGACGCCTCGAAGCGTCAAAAGGAAATCCGCGAACACCTGAGAAAATCGTTTGACATTAAGCACGATTTCCTGACCGGTTCATACGCCCGCTGGACAAAGACAAAGCCGCTGAAGGACGTCGACATATTTTGTGTCTTGGGCGACAAGGACAAACACTATCACGACAAGCATCCGAGTGTCGTGCTGGAGGACTTTCGAAAGTCACTCGCCGACAAATACGGCAGTGCCAAAGTGAAGTCACAGCGGCGTTCGGTATCGGTGGATTTTGACGTCAAGGGACTGGATGACCGTGTGATGAGCTTTGACGTTATTCCGGCGTTCGAGAAGAACAAGCACTACGAGATTCCTGACACCGCGACTAGCAGCGGGTGGACGGAGACCGACCCTCGGGTGCACGCTGACAAAGCTAAGGCTGCCCAAGATGCCTTTTCGGGGGAATGGAAGCGATTGATTCGAATGGCAAAGAAGTGGAATGAGAATCACGGGAAGCCGGTGAAACCATCGTTCCTAATTGAAGTGATGGCTCTGGAGTTGGTCGTACCACCATACGGTGGAGACTATCGGCGTGAAGTAAAAAGCCTTTTCTCTTCGTTGGCAGACCGAATTGATGAGACCTGGGCGGACCCGGCCGGGCTCGGGCCGCCGGTAAGCGACACGATGGATAGTTATCAGCAGCAGCAAGCTCGTGCCGCACTCGAGAGTGCCGAGGCTACCGCTGCGAAAGCGATTCGTCTGGAGCGTGAAGGAAAAAACGGTGATGCACTGCGAGTGTGGCGAGACGAGGTGTTTGGTGATTTGTTTCCGGTGTCATAGGGAGTGTGTCGACTGTGCCCACTGTAGTGACTGACCCTCGTGGATGTTCGTTTCTGAGCTACCGGCGAACCCGGGGCAAAGAAGCAGCGATGTTGATTCGAGCCCAACGTGAGCGCGGAATTCCTACCTGGCAAGATATCTCTAATCTTGATGAAGGCCATACAAGCACTGAACTCCGTGAGGTGCTCGAAAATTGCGGGACTGCAAATGCCGTGCTGTGGATAACACCAGAGGTACGGCACTCATCTGTCATTCGAGAGGTGGAAGCACCAAGTATCATGCAACGTGCTGAAGCCGGGGATTCATTTTTTGTCGTTCCGGTGGCAGCTGGGAGCGCTGACTACAGCGTCGCAGCAGATGCCATTGGCCCCGACGTATCGCTTACGTCCTTGGAGGAATGGAACATCCGCCGAGTCAAGAACGACCCCGCCCGAGCTTCTGATGTTCGCGAGATTGCAAATCGTGTACTTGCTCGACGTGTTCGTGCGATACACAATGCGGTCGAGAGTGACGAGCCAGTGTCACTGGGTTTGTTTGCCCGAACGGCCGCAACGTTTAATGACTCGGATTGGTTGTCGATGGATTGGTCGGAGCGGTTTGACGGAAGACACGCGACTGAGACGAGTTGGAACAGGCACCTGATACCTGCTGTAAGCGATGTTGTTGATGCGATTGAGCAGAATGCACGAGGACGCCAGATTTTGGTGTCCGGCAATGCCTCAATTGCGGCGGCCTTTGTGTTGGGACGGACGATGCTTGCTCCACGAGCTCTCAATGTGTCGTGGAACCAATTTACTCCTGGCGTGGGCCTGACTCCATGGAGTCTTGGGGCGAGCGTAGATGATGTCGAGGTTTTCGCTCGAACACGAGACAGCGACACATCGGCAGATGACCTAGCTGTGCTCGTTTCGGTAAATGCTTCGGTAGACCAAGCGTGGAAGGCTTCGAAACAATCACTGCCGACTTTTCGCGGGGTTGTCGAGGTTCGGTACGACGTGGAGGGTCGCCCACCCCTGAATGCTGGTCAAGCACTGCGTTTCGCTCAGACTATCGTGGAGGAAATTCGGGCGGCTCGCGAGAAGCTTTGTCCCAAAGGCATTGTACACCTGTTCATGGCCGCTCCGGTCGGGCTGTCGTTTCTGGTCGGACAGCTGAGTAACACACTGGGGCCGATGCGTGTTTATGAGCACGACGACAATACAGCAGTGGGATGCTACGTTGCTGGCCCGTTGGTAACGCTGTAGGACATGCGCGACGCATGCTGGGATGGCATAAAACTGTGGTCCGCCGAAGCTTCGGATTTGCTTTCGTTCCCCTTCATCCGCGTGGCCCTCACCCAGTGCCAGGGGTCACCGGGGAAGCGGGAAAAGAAAGCAGGCAACTATCTTGCTTTTGTTTTAGCTGATTCTGAAGGCCCCTCTTCGGGAAGCCGTGAACAAAAGTTTGAGCGTAGGCTAATTTTCGCTTGGATCAAGCTCCTCTATCTCAATCCCAAGCTCATCCAAAAGTTTATCAGCGTAATGGTCGACTGCCTCTCTGATTAACTGGTTGAGCGGGCGTTTAAGCTTGTTGGATGCCACAGTCAACTTGGCCATCTCGTATCGCGATAGTCGACTGGCGGGCCATTGGTACCCGCAAGGCTCAGTACTCTGGTTCGCATTCGATATGCGGACCGTTCGAAGGTCTTCGTAAGGATTGCGGTTTTCGGCTTGCCGATTTGGCTTGGCATCTTGGCTTGGGTCCATTGGTCACTCCATTTAACGCTGCTTGTTATGGAGCAAAGAACCGCCGATGTGCGATAAGGCTGAGTCGAAATGCCTTGGCTAAAAAGAACTTAATCCTTCAGGGTTTGAAGATTAGGCAGCTTCCTGTTGCCTGGACTCAGCGATGTGTTCAAAGATGAACGTATGTAGCCGGTCAGAGACTTTCACCACAAGGGGCAAGTCATCCCGGTCAAAAGACGTGGTTTCACGCCACTCGTCACCATCCTTGTAAAGTCGCGTGATAGTAGCTGAAAAGCGCGATCCGTTGCGCGTTTCGTTTTCCCAAACAAGGCCTTTGATACGACCCATTCGAACCTCATGAATTGGTGGCTTTTTACCTGCCATAATTCACCAACCTTTCGAAATCGGCATTCGACTCAGCAGAGAGTACCACAAAGCGAGTTGCTACTCACGTTGAGGTATTTTTTTGCGTGGACAAGCGTTTTCTTTCCCGGGCCGAAGAAGAGCGTGTGCGTCACTCTTTGTGTTCTTCGAAAGGCACGGAATGTAAACGCGCCGTCCACCTTTACGATGGCTTGAAGCAGTCGTTCCGAAGCGAGCCTGCGAGCAAGGGTACGATGCGTCGGCAGCCGTTGAGAAAACAATAGTTTAGAGACCGTGTTTTTCGATAAAGCTTGCTGCCAAAGGATCGCCTAGCTCGACCGCCCGAGTCAAATAGGACTTTGCCTGGGTCCTATTGATTTCGATCAATCCGTCTCCACAGGGACCTTCACCTAAAAGGCACGTGCCGATTACGTAACATCCGCCTACATAATCGTCGTCAGCTAGCTGCAGTATTTCTCCGTAGGCGTTGAGTTTTTCGTCAAGGGAAGATGTAGAAGTGTATGTTGTGATTAATTCCATCAATCGATCTTCAAGTTCTTGCATAATCTTGACCCGTGCTTTGTCCTAAATTCTAGGGTTGGAACGAGGTTACCTTGATTCTAACCAGTCGTCCAGCAGCGATACGATCGATAGTCCCAAGGCGGATCAGCATAGATTGTTGAGAATGACGCATTAATATTGATCAGGTCATTTAGTTCGTCGGCGATCGAAGGATATGCTTGGCCATTCTCCAGAGATGGAGGATTGGACACTTAGCCTTCTCCTCCAGCATCGACGAGAGTCAGTATTGCTTCGCGGATGTGCGGCTGAAGATTCGGCCACTTTTTGACAATGCGCATCAGTGCAGGGTTGTCCGAAATGCTCTTGTCCAATCCATTCAAGTGGAAAGCGGTGCTCTCGCGTCCTTCACCAGGCAATTCATCGCAACCTGTCGCACTCTGTTTTGACGACGAATCGGAGCTCGAAAAATCCCCGACATTGGTGCCGTTTAAATTTTGGTGGTGATTGAATGGCGTCGCTTTTGGCGTCACCGATTGATGAACACCGCAAAATCCTCGGGAAATAGACGGTCGTTTGCGTCCAATACCGCCCACTCGATAAAGTCCTGACTCGAGAGGGTTTAGGACTTTTTTCGTTTTGGGTCTGCCAGCGGTACAGAAATCTGGAGCGAGTCGCCAATGCTCACTCGTTTGTATCTGCACGCGATCACGGTCCCGCCAGTGCATTCAACCCCGGTTGCCCCAGCGAATATGGCAGGGCATCGCAGGGAATGGTCTGCCGTAATAAGCTTCCAATGCCCCAGAATAACCAAATGGAAATTCGCCGAACGCTTAACACCAGTCCCGGTTAGTGGCTTTTTTCTTTCACAATTCCAATAACCGTTCGATTGAATCCATCGGCCTCTTCGTCTGGGACTTCATGCCCTGATTCTTCAAACCAAATAAACTTCTTTTCAGGCGCTGTCATTTCATTCAGATGGTTCTCTGCTACGACACTGGGCAAGTTCCAGTCATGACGACCACCAAGGAAATAAACGGGGATCCTCAAGTCGATAATCTCTGAAATGTCGGTTGAGAACGCAACGCCATCCATTCGAGACGATGTGTAGTTGAATGCTTCAAACCAGTCGTAGTCTTTGTAATCCTCATACAAAGATTCCGCCTTCTCAATCTCTTTCGAAATGGCCTCATCGAAAACAGTCCCTCCGTATTTTACGACAAGCTCATACTTGCTCATAAAACGCTCCAAAGCCGCAGCCCCGACAGAGCTGTCCATTTTTTCAATTAGGTCCAGCTGTTCCAACCCGGCCGTGTCATTCCTTTGCTGGGCTTGCTCTTGCAGCCATTGCATGGAAACGTCCCAGCTTTCTGGTACGCTTATCACCTGAGAGACGCCAATATACGCGTAATAATCCTCAGGGTATTTTTGAGCTAATTTCATTCCAATCACACTGCCATATGAAAAGCCCAAAAGAAATATCTTCTCTTTGTTAAATTTCTTTTTTAGATATTGGGTCAGCTCATGGGCATCATCTACCAAGCTTTCAGGGCTCAAGTTTTTCGGATTGGGGTTTTGCAGAAAGGATTGACCGCATCCTGCCTGATCCCAGGAAACCAAAATCATTTCGTCAGCCAAGTCAGCATTGAAATATCTCAGGTGTGGTGTCTGAGGCCAGCCTGGCCCGCCATGCAAAAATAGCAAAACGGGTAGCTCTTCAGACGCACCTGTCATTTCGACATATTGTTTTTCGCCGCCTAAGTCAACAAATTGTTTTTCGGCAACGCTGGTTGTTGTCTGGTTTTGGCAGCCAGTCACAAGGGCGACCGCTAATAAGAGCAAGTAACGTTTCATGGTTTTAACGTAAACTTTCTGTTTCACGATGGATTCCTGGGAGTTGAGCGACACCAGCGTCCTGCACCTTTGCTGTGCGGTCGCGTTCCCGGTAGTTATCCTGGATGACTGTATAGGTCTCGTTTGCTGCCGGCCTCCTGGTCCTCCAAGACCGGTTGGGTCAGCAATTTTGCCAAAGCTGGAAGGAAACTCAAAAGATCGGCGAGTCCGAGCCAGCAATCGTCAATTACATGAGCGTTACAAGAGCTTACATTACCCAAGCGATTATCAATTAGGAGACCCGACGTCGACCATCTCACTTGGGTCGATCCGATCGTCATTAAGCCCGAATTTGGTCTGATATCGGCCATTGAATCTTGAGGGGGCTGGCAAACAGTCGTTACGCATGGCAACTACGTCGAGGCAATTATCCATCGTGGCATGCACAAACGCAACTCTTTGATTGCGAATGATTCAAACGATTCAGTTTTGCCGTGAATCGTGGCCTGCAGACAATGACAGCACGGTCATTGGGCTGTCGAAACATTAAATTGCAGAGCGGTTTTTGTTTGCGTCATGAATTGATCGGACTACGTTTTGGGATTGCAGCATCCTGTGGAACGCAACGACGCAAAGCCAACGGCGCCAGACAACAAGAGGATCACGACCGGAAATGGTTGGTAAGTCCGGAATAATTCGCAGCAGCGAGTCCGGCATTAGTCGGAAAAACTACCGATATGCCAGAGATTGCCGGAAGGGTCGTGCATGAAGAACTCTCGCCCCCATTCGTTTTCCTGAATCTCGCTCACTCGACCCCCCTCGTATCGATCGACCAACCCTGACTCCAAAATCGCAGATCGTTGACACTCCAAATCAGACACCTCCAGGAAAACCATCGTATTGTCAACCCATTCCTGGACAAAGTATCTCTGCAAATAAAACCATACGGCTCCGGAATTAAAGGCGGACATCTGGTCGGAAAGAACCACTTCACGAAAGCCCAATTCTCGGTAGAAGCGACGAGAAACTTCGAAGTCGGCGGAGCCCAGGAAAGGGCGAATGCGATTGACTTTGGTCAGCATGAACAGCTCCAGTTGAGGTGGCACGCCGCGCCAACGATGCGGCATACATCAAGCTCGACAAACGTCGGCGTTTATATGTCCCCAGAGGAACCTGCCGACCGCAGCCCCAGAGCTCCGAAAACCAAGCAGGCGGTTTTCTCCACATTCAGGGCGCAATGCTTCAAGTTCAACCAGAAAAACGATCACCATCTTTTAAAAACTCCCTCATGACGGCAAGGGTTTTGTTGCTCACATGATGCTCAATTCCTTCGCTATCAATCTCTGCCGTGCGACGGTCGACTCCGATCGCGACCAGGAACGCGAGCACGACTTCGTGCCGTTGCTTGACCCGCTTGGCCAGTTTTGCCCCCTTGGCAGTCAAGGTTATCGGCCGGTAGGGCTGCGTCACCAGCAACCCCTCGTCTTGCAAACGCTTGACGATCCTCGAAACAGTCACATGGCTAACATCGAAGTGCCGAGCCAGATCGAGAACACGGCACTCTTCGGACTGACCGATGATCTCGGCAATCGCCTCGACATAATCCTCGGCCGTTTCGTTAGCGTGGTGATTACGGGTCCGGCTAAACCGTACCGAATTAGGTTGCGTTTCGTCCATAAATCTTTCTGAATGAGGTTTTCCGATTATAGCACTTGCCGAATCCGTAGCCACGGCTACAATCGACCTAAATCCGTAGCGATTGCTACACTTCATGCCACTACCATTCCCTGAGAGTTGGCGAAATGCTTAGATTCCGGCGTCTTCGAAATGGTTTTACGTTGGTGGAATTGCTGGTGGTGATTGCCATCATCGGTATTCTGATCGGCATGCTATTGCCGGCTGTTCAACAAGTACGAGAAGCGGCTCGGCGCACTGCCTGTGCCAATAACATGCGGCAACTTGGTCTTGCTCTGCACAACTTCGAAAGTGCCTTTGGCCATTTCCCTCCGGGTTTCACATCGACGCCCACCAGCGATGGAACGGTGCCGACGGGGCAGTACATTGATCCGGTGACCTGGAATGCTTCTCCCGGTTGGGGCTGGGGAACTCATCTATTGCCGTTTATTGAAAGCCAAAACGTTTACGATCAAATCGACGTTCAAGCGGCGATCTGGGCCCCTCAGCATCGCGAGATCATCCAGACTCAACTTCCCGTTTTTCTCTGTCCTTCCTCATCGGGCGACAACGAACCCTTCACGGTCGTTGATGGTAGCGAAAACCCGTATTCACCTGACGGGGCAACGCCCATCGTGTTGGGGCGATCGCATTACGTCGCCAGCCATGGCCAGGAATCGGCTTGGGGGCCGGAGGCAGGGTCGGCGTTAACCGGTACCGTCTTCACCGACATCTACACTTCGCAAACCACCACGGTCACCATCAATGGCGATGTTTCGAAAGTTGCAGACGGCCCCTTTTACCGAAACTCCAGGACCCGCATCGCGGAGGTAACTGACGGCACATCGAACTGTATCTTCCTGGGCGAGCATTCCTCACGATTGAGCGACAAGACCTGGGTCGGCGTCATACCCGGAGCGGTGGTTCATCCGCGAATCGTTTCGCCGAAAAACGGACCAGACGGTGCTGCAACCTTGGTGCTTTACCACATGGGACCGTCGGGAGGAGAACTGGATATTACTGGATTCCCGATTATTCACCCTGTCAACTTCCCGACGTACCACGTAGGTCAGATGTTTTCCGAGCACCCAGGCGGTGGCAACGTCGTTTTCGGAGATGGATCGGTTCATTTTATTGCCGAATCCGTTTCCCTGATCACTTGGGCGGAACTCAGCAGCATCGGCGAAGGTGAGGTACCGGGATCATGGCAATAGAATCCAATCGCTCCACCGGCATCGTCGCAATCGTTGTGATAGCATTGGCTATCCTGGCAGCCGTTGCCTGGTTCAATCAGGGCTATGGGGAAGTTAGCTCCAAGACATATGAGTTGTCGACAGCGCTATACACCGCATGCATGAACCGCAGCGAAGTGCACCTGAGTAAAGTCGAGGAATTGCTCGGCACCGAAGCGAATGAGTCGATTCCATCCGGCGAGCGTCAGTGGCTTCAACAGATTATCGATCGTGCCCGCAGTGGCGATTGGGAAACGGCTGCCAAATCAGCCCGGCAGATCATGGAAGACCAGGTGGACTATTAAAACGGAGCCGCACTTTTTCTGCCGCCCGATTCTATTTTGGCTGGCCCGACTATCGTCCTGAGCGGCTCAGGGTATTCGTCGATCAAGGAGGGTTGGCGATAAACAGAGAACTCTGGGACTGCCCGGATGAATGCCACACGCCGCTCCGAAACAGTAACAATGCATCCTCAAACTGACCAAAAGCGAAAATGGGATGTGGGTTGAGTCGTCACAATGGCGGAGAAACAGAGGACAGCTGTTCGTCTACGACGGATCGTCATTCGCAAGCTTGCTCAGCCTTCTGCGAGCAGAATCTAGTGAGTCTACCAACGCCTCACCACCATGTTCGTCATTTTCGGCTGCAACAATCTCCAAGTCGTTCACGCCGATGAAACGGAGCACTGTCTGTAGATGTGGGTCAAGGTGATTGCTAATTTCATTTCGACCACCGGGACCGTAACCGCCATCTCCACGAGAGATGACGGCAATCATTCGTTTGTCGTGAACGAGCGGTGTATATGTCGATTCTTCGTTGCCTGGATGGAACAAAAATGTCCGGCCGATACGGACAATTTGATCGATATACGCCTTGAATCCGCTCGGCATCCCGAAATTGTAGAATGGAATCCCGGCGACGATGGAATCAGCTTCAAGAAGCTCGTCGACCAACTCGTCACTCAATTGCAAAGCAGCTTGCATTGCTTGACTGCGTTCATCAGGTTGCGCAAAAGCTGCTGCGATCCACTCCTCTGTCACATGCGGCAATGGGTTTCGTCCGATGTCTCGATAGGTCACGGTGCCGTCGGGGTGGCTGTCCCGCCATTGTTGAACAAAGTGGGCTGTCAGGCGACGTGTGTGAGAGCGGTCGTTACGGGGACTTGAATCAATATGAAGTAGATGAGGCATTTCATTCTCTTTTCTGTTTGGGATTGGCAAGGGCAGCGTTTACTTCTCTAGATTGATTCGTTTGGTTGTTATTCACGTCAGGTCGTATTTGACGTCAATCGCAACTTGCTTGATTTTTCTTCGCGAAAGCTTGGTCCGCGATTCTTTGCCTGTTGGCTTCGAATTCGCCGACACCAACTACAGGTGGCTCGTCTTCATAGTCGGAAAGGAGGTGGTCACCAGGGACCACCTCCTTTTCCGGGTACTCTTCGAACCGCATTAGGCAACTGCTTGTGGCGCTGACCAGGCGTTTTTGGCAAACGGATCATCGAGCGGCGTGTCGGCAATATGGTTGGTGTAGTTCGACAAAACTTTCAGGCTTGTGCCCAGGATGACTTCGAGCACGTTTGCCTCGTTGTATCCTGCTGCCAGGAAAGCCTGTAAATCGCTCTCTTCTGGCCAGCCTCGACTCGTGTTGATCACCTCTGCAAATACACGCAATGCTTCCAGTTTTTCATCAGCGATTGGCTTGTTCTCTCGAAGTGCAGTTACGACGTCCGCAGGCACTCCTTTCATCTGAGAGATTGTGGTATGTGCCGCCATGCAATAGATGCAACCGTTCAGTCGGTTGTTCGTCATCAGGATGATTTGGCGTTCTGTCTCGGACAGGCCAGTCTTGTCAAAGATACCCGCCAGAGTTAAGTACGCTTCCAACATCGCGGGGGACTCGGCCATCGTCGCCAGCAAATTGGGAAGGAAGCCGATCCCTCTCGTAGCATCTTCAATGTGGGGTTTGCTGTTGGTCGGGGCAGTTTCAATCGTATGTCGTGTAAATTGAGTCATCTTATTCTCCAGGTTTGGTTTGAATGATTGAGTCGATTCCAAGGTTTGATCAGGTTTGGAATTCCGCTTGTTCGTCAGATGCCAATGCGGCATCTTGATTCACAGTCAGTCCGACAGGCTTTGGATAAAGCCAGGCTAACGCGAGCCCGTACGCCCAATGCCGTCCCAAGGTGATGAACGGAATGGCCAGTCCCATCTTGAGTCCAAGTGGGCCGGCTCCCAAAAGAGGCAACATGAAAAGCCAAACACCGAAAACTGTTTCGACTGTGACGAACGTCAAGGCTTTGGTAACGCGGCCGCCCCAAAGCGACGGATAAAGTGCACCATAGATCAGCGCCAGCATGATTCCATTGGCATAGTGCGCGATAACTCCAGGGCCGATCCCGGCCCCATCGAATAGCTTTGAACTAAGCAAGGTCGGTATGTCCCAGAACGTACCGGTTAGCAGGAAACCCGCGATGTCGAACAGCACGGTACCCACCACGCCGGCAAAAATGGCTGAGCGGAGTTTGATTTTCACAGCTTGTTCCTCTTTTGATTGGATTCTTGACGAATTGAAAACAAAATCGCCTTTGACACGACATTCATGCCGGTGCGATTTCAGTACGGCGTGCCAGTTGGAAAATGCTCAAACAACTTGCTCGACCTCATTTGGTTGAGCTTCGTTGGGTGGTCCGCAAATTGTTGCGAGCCGAAAAAACTGACACTCGCCCGGTTTGCACGTCGTGTGCCGAAGCCATAAACTGATAAATCCTTTGCTTTTTCGCAGCTGCAGCTCGCAAGAATTTGCGAATCACAGATTCCCACGAGCTTGAAGCCAAAAATTTGAGAGCGATCCTTATGTCAGACTCATCTAACGAGCTCGTTCGGCAAATTCTGGCGGCAGCCGGAGAAGGCATCTACGGTTTGGACTCTGAGGGACGAATGATGTTCGCAAATCAGGCTTCGACCGAGATTCTTGGCTGGTCAATTGACGAATGCATTGGGAAATCTGCTCATGAAGTCCATCATCATTCGCATGCAGATGGCTCACACTATCCTCAGCAAGAATGCCCGATTTATGCAGCGTTTAAGGATGGCAAGGTGCATCGCGTCGAGGACGAAGTGTTCTGGCATGCCGACGGTCGACCGATTCCGGTGGAATACACCAGCACACCCATTTGGCAAGACGGAAAACTGATCGGGGCGGTCATTGTTTTTCGAGATATTTCTGAACGAATCGAGATTACGAAACAACGTGAAGAAGCTTATGCGGAAATATCCAGGCTGAAAGAACAGCTTGAATTGGAACGGGATTACCTTCGCGACGAAATCAAAGTCAATGCCAACTTCGGCGAAATTATCGGCAACTCCAGACAACTGCAACGAACGCTTGAACAGGTTGAGGCGGTCGCCCAAACAAATGCCAATGTATTAGTGCTGGGAGAGTCAGGGGTTGGCAAAGAGATGATAGCCCGAGCGATCCATACTCACAGTCCGAGGGCTGATCGGGCGCTCGTAAAAGTCAATTGCGCCTCCATCCCCAAGGACCTTTTTGAAAGCGAATTCTTTGGGCATGTAAAAGGAGCGTTTACCGGTGCACACAAAGATCGGATCGGCCGGATGCAAATGGCCGACGGCGGAACTTTGTTTCTTGACGAAGTTGCGGAAATTCCAGTCTGGCTGCAAAGCAAGCTGTTGCGGGCGCTTCAAGAGCATGAGTTTGAACGGGTGGGCGATGACAAGACCGTCGCGGTGGATCTAAGAGTCGTCGCTGCTACGAATCGGAACCTGGAATCCGAAATCAAAGCCGGTCGATTTCGCGAAGACCTGTTTTATCGATTAAGTGTGTTTCCAATCCATGTACCACCTTTGCGGGCTCGCAAGGAAGACATACTTCCTTTGACACACC
>CAZJEK010000069.1:0-20847 GCA_964545005.1 uncultured Pirellulaceae bacterium | reverse complement strand
CTCCGCAACGTTCTGCATCAGCGGACGGCCGATGTTTTTTGTATCGTTCGGCTTCTGGACCCCGAAAAACGTGAAAGGATTGCCGACCAAAGACGTCGAAGACCGAACGCGAGCCAAATCTGCGGGTGAATTCACGGCATAATCAGGTAAAATTTGACAACCATCAGTTATTCAGTGAACGCGAGTACGATTTTGTCAGATTCGAAAACCGAGTCCATCTCGCCCGATGACGGCCGCAGTGTGGATCCAACGCAATGGGTCGAAGCGTATGGAGACTACTTGTTCCGATACGCCAATGCTCGTTTACGCGATTCGAATGCCGCCGAGGAAGTCGTTCAGGAGACCTTCCTGAACGGAATCAAATACCTGCAACAGTTCTCCGGGGCGGGAACCGAACGCGCCTGGTTATTGGGCATCCTGAAACGAAAAATTATCGATTTTGTCCGCAAGCGAAACCGTCGCGCGCACGTCGGGCAGTATGAGGATGACCACGATCCGACCAACCAGTTGTTTGACGCCAAGGGAAACTGGCGCAAGGATGCGATCCCCTGGTCCACCGCTCCCGACGACAAACTTGAGTCCACTGAATTGTGGGATATCGTCAAGGATTGCCTGACCCACCTGCCCTCTGGTCAGGCTGACGTGTTCACACTCAGTGTCATGGAAGGCTTGGACTCTGATGAAATCTGCGAAACGCTGTCCATTACGCCCTCGAACCTGTGGGTCCGAATGCACCGAGCCCGACTGGGTTTGGCCAAATGTGTGGGTGGAAAATGGATGCACGATGAGGTGACAACCGATGCTAAGTAACCAACGAGCCTCTGAATTGATTTCGAAATCGCTGCACGGTCGGTTGTCTCAAGCCGAACAGCAGGAAATCAACCAGCACCTGGAGACCGACGAAACAGCTCGCCAGTTTGCCAAACTGTCTCAAGCGATCCATCACTCCGTTTCGGATATCGCTGCTCAATCGACAGCTGGCAATCTCTCAACCGGCCCCGGGCTGACGGAAGCTGCAAAATCTCGTTTGCAGGACTCGGTCGCCATGGCACTCAAGCAATCTACCGCGACTGGTCAATCCGGAGCAGCCACTCCTCCCATGGCGCCATTGCAACGCACGATCGATGGTCCTGCCTCAGCGGTTCACCCCAAGCCGATTGGATTACCATCTGGTTTGGGTACGGAACCAGGAAACTACCGTGAATCCAAATCCCGGTTCAGTCTGATTCGCGAAATCGGTAAAGGCGGATTGGGACATGTCTGGTTGGCACGCGACGAAAAATTGAATCGCAACGTCGCGCTGAAAGAAATGAACCAGAGCGCGTTGCAACTGCCTCAAGCCTGGCAACGATTCAATCGCGAAGCCGAAATCACTGGGCAGCTGGAACATCCCAATGTCGTCTCGCTGTACCAGTACGGCAATGACTCCCGCAATGGCGAACCCTATTACGCCATGCGTTTTGTCGGCAAGCGAACGTTGGCCGATGCGATTGACGAATACCATGATCGTTGCCGGATCGGGGAGTGTGATGCGATTGTGCTGCATCGACTGTTGACGGCGTTCCTGGATGTTTGCCAGGCAATCGCCTACGCTCACTCACGTGGGGTTATTCACCGCGATTTGAAACCCGAAAATGTGGCCTTGGACAATTTCGGACAAGTAATTGTGCTCGACTGGGGACTGGCCAAGATCATTGATGATGGTGAACTGGGCGTGCGACTTTCGGGTACCGCTGATTTGAGCGACGCGGCGCTGGCTCAAACGATCGCTGGCGAAGTCATCGGCACGCCGCTGTACATGGCTCCTGAACAGGCGGCTGGAGACCTCGACGCGATCGACAAACAAACTGACGTGTACGGCCTGGGTGCAATCCTGTTTGCGATTCTGACTGGCGCCGCCCCGCACGAAGCCAGCCACATCACAACCGGGGGTCAGTTGAACGTCAGCGAAACGTTGAAAGCCATCGCCGAAAAAGAATCTCCTCGACCGCGCGATTACCGCAGCAGCGTGCCGCTGGAGTTGGAGAATATCTGCCGTCGCGCAATGGCGTTCAAAAAGTACGTCCGTCACGAATCGGCAGCCGAATTGGCTAACGAAGTGGAACGCTGGATGGTCGATCAAGGCAGCCGGCGAGCCCAGTACGAAAACCTGCGTCTGGACGGACGCGAATTGCGAAACAATGTGAAATCCGCCGTCCGCGACCTGGAAACCAATGTCCGATTCATGTCTTCCTTGCCGCCCATCCAGGAGTTGATTCAACAGGATGGCAACGCCGATGTGGGGACCTGGCGTGAGCGACTGGCAACGATTTTCACCGGTCTGCTGAACGCCAAGTCAGACTTCCGCAGCGTCGTCTACAGTCAAGTCGATGGAGATCAATTTACCGAACTGGTTCGCGTCGAACGGCACAGCACAGATCATTCCACCATCCGATCGATTCCCCGCAGCCGCTTGCGTTCGGGCACCATCAATGAGTTTACCGAAAACGTGCTGAAACAGCATCCGGATGAAGTATTCACCTCATTGTGCTGTTCACCTTTGTGCGGCGTGGGGCCATCGGAGGACGGTGTCAAACAATTGTCACTGGTGGCGGGCGTTCCCGTGTTCGACCAGGCAACCGAAGACGTGTTCGGCGTCGTGTTGATCGAATGTGATCTGTCCCGGGTGCTGAAAGAACAACTGAACCGGCGGTTTACGGCCAAGGATGTCGTTGTCGCGTGCGACACGTTCCAGATCATCATGCATTCCAACGAAAAAGTAGGCATCGTGGAAGAAAGTTATTCCAAGCCGTTGCTGGAAGTGCTGCCGCAATTCGAACAGGCCAAGGACCAGCTGCAATCAAAAATGGAATACATCGACCAAACCGATCGGCTGGTTTACGGGGCTCGATTGTGGCTGATCCCAAAACAGCACGGCATCATGTTTCTGTTAAGCCAGTGATGGGTTAAGGGTTGCCTCTGGATCGGCGAGGGAGTTGAAGCAATCATTGCATCCAACGCGAACCGCAGAGACGCTGAGCACGGGCAAGTTGCCTTCAAATATGAAAGCTCCCCGTTCTCTGCGCCTCTGCGGTTTTTTTATGAATCTGCGGAGAAATTCTTTCGATACCGGCGTTCAAGAAAATTGTATACAAGGACTCGGGCCAGTGGCCCAAGCTACTTCGACCCATTTCGAACTCACGCCGCTTCTCGAATACTGATCGCGGTTGGGTGACCCAGGACGATATGGTCCAACACTTCGATGCCCACCAATTTGCCAACTTCCGTCAATCGGTCTGTCACGGCAAAATCTTCCCGGCTGGGCGTGGGGTCACCCGACGGATGATTGTGAACCAGCAGCATCGCAGAGGCAGCATCACGAATCGCGCGGCGAAAAACCTCGCGCGGATGAACCAGGCTGGCGTCCAGTGTCCCCACGGTAATCTGATGGGTGTCGATTACCTGGTTCTTGGTATCAAGGGTCACGATATGAAACTCTTCCTGCTTGCTGTCGCTGGCCAGGCGAGCAAAGTGTCGTTGGCAAAACTGAATTGCTTCAGCTGAGGAGGTAATCTTGTGAGTGATCTGGGAATCGGATAACGCCGCCACTCGCCGACCCAGCTCGATGCCTGCCATGATCTGGCAATACGCTGTTTTCTCAACCGAGCAAGTGATCGATTTCAATTCGGCGCGACCGGCAAACGGCAATTCGTCCAATCGCCGATCAAAGGTGCGGGCAATTTTTTGACCACCCATCACGGCCGATTCACCCGGGCGACCGGTGCGAATCAAGATCGCCAACAGCTCAGCATTGCTCAACCTGTCAGCACCCACAGCCAGCAATCGTTCGCGAGGCCGATCCTGTTGGGGCGTTTCCTTGATTTGAGTTCCATAGAGTTTGTCATCCAACCATCGGCTGACGCTCAGCGGTCGGCCCGGATTCCAACGATACTGCTTCGCCGATGAATCCTGACGAACCAGATAGCCATCCTGTTCCAGATGGTTGACGACTCGAGTCACGAACGCCGGGGACTCTTCAGCAACACTGGTTTTTGCCTCCTCCAAGCTGAATGTCTGTTGATTGACGGCCCAATCCAGGATCCGCTTGTATCGCAAATAGCGTTGGTCCGACTTCGACTTCTGTGATGCTGCGGCAACTGCTGCGCCGCCAGATTCGTCCGATTTCATGGCCTGGTCACACGTTGGATTAGTTACGAGTTTTCGACCAGTGTGTCGGGTCCAAAAATGCATTGCAACCCGAGGTGCTGGCGGAAAACCCTCCGAGTTCCAGCAATCAGGGTTATGCGGAATATCAGGTGATTGATGGGTAAACCGGATTGTTCGTCGTCCGAATCCGAACAACTGACTGTTGGAATCCGTTTCGCCGCGATCGAATGCTATATACGGTTGGGCGTAATTCGCGCCAACGTTTGCCTGTTTGACTTCGGATGGTCACCCGATCAAGATGGGCAACGAACTTGATCATTTACACCAGCCACAGATTTTGGGGATTATCCATGGCGAGGTATCCTTCGCTTGTTGCCTTGATGGCAGCCGTCGTGTCGTTCACGTTTTATGGCTGTGGTATTCAGTCGGTAACCGCACAAAGCTACATCTTTGCCGGTGAAGCCAATGGGGTCGATATTGTTACGCACCCAATCGGCTACAACGGGACCGGCGGTATCCTCAATGTCACCGTGGGGATCGACCCGACGAGCGTCAATTACTCGGACATGATTATTTCGACCCGCAATGTGGTCAACACGTGGAATCGGCTGGAAGTAACGACAGGCAACTTGTCCTTTGGCCTGCCGTCGGGCGACTACGATTTCGAATCAGTCCTGCTGCACGAAATGGGGCATTCGCTGGGCTTGGGTCACGTCAATCTCGGGGCCATTTCGGGTGTCACGGGTAACAACCGCAATTATTCGGCTTCGACCAACGGAGCCAACAACGTTTACGATTTTGATGCCGGCGTGGATGGGATCATCGGTTCCTCGGACGACCTCCGTGGCGACGATGTCAATTTGAACTATTTCAACAGCGTCAACAATCCCTTCGTGCTGGATCCGAGCGGCGTGATTGATTCCACCACTTACTCTCGCGATCTGGCCGACTTGCCAGTCGGACACACGTACGCCGCCAACGCCGATCGCGACGTAGCCGCGCTGTTGGGATATGCAAATACCGAAGGGGTCATGCAGCAGGGGCAATTCAATAATGAGATTCAACGCGCGCTGGCAGCCTCCGATGTCGCTGGCATCCGCTACGCCGAAAGTGGACTGGACGAACTCCAGGGAACGGCAGATGACTACGATCTGGTGCTCAACTATATCACCTGGGACGGTAACGCCGGTACTCGTCCAGACATCGTGATCGATTTTGACACCGAACCGTCGTTTGCATTCAGTCGATCGGGGGGTCAGTTCATCGGCGGCGATCACATTGCGATTACAACCAATGAGATCCTGATCAACCCAAATTTCAATTGGTACTTCAATGACGTGCTGGCGGTACCTGAACCGGGCACGGTTGGATTGCTGTCATTGATCGCGACCGGTTTGTTGATCCGCCGACGACGAAGTTGATCGCAGGTTGGTGATACTACCGGGGGGCGTTCCAGCGATCACCTTCGGTTGCGACAGCATCGACGGGCAACGTCTGATTCCATTCCAACACTCGTTGCGTCAGATTGTTGACGATTCGCGGATGTTTCTTCGCAACATCCTGCTGTTCGCCGGGATCGGCGTTGAGATCGTACAACTGTGCCTGACTGCCATCGATCTTGCAGACCAGCTTCCATTGATTGTTTCGAATGGCCAAGTCTGGATTAAAACCGGGTCGGAAGCGTTTATGAGCCGGTGGACGCCTCCAAAATACCGGCGTCGTCCGTGGTTGGTCGGCATACCCCAAAAGCGCACCGGCCAGGTCCTCACCATCGCCCTGATACGATTCCGGCGGCTCAAGCCCGCACAAGGTAATCAAGGAAGCGACCAGGTCGATACTGGTCATTACGGTGTTCTGATTGACCGAACCACCAGCCTCCGGCGCGATGATTTTCGGCCCCCACACGATCAATGGACTGCGAATGCCGCCTTCCCAGAGTTCACCCTTGACTCCCTTCAATTCGCCCGCCGAACCGGCGCCGGGTTCTGGCCCATTGTCACTGGCGATCAAAATCAGCGTGTTGTCACGTAACGCGGGGTCGTTTTCAATTCTGGCAAACAGTTGGTTTAACTGCTGATCCATGGTCTGCAGCACCGATCGGTACAACGTTTGTTTCTGATTGTCACCGCGAGTTCCCTGCGGAGGAAAGAACGGCGAATGAACGTCGTCCGGCCAGACATTCAGATAAAAGGGTTTGCCCGACGCTTGGGCCTGATCAACGAATTCAACCGCATCGTTGACGAACCGCGCGGTGATGATCGACCGATCGAGCCATTCGATATTTCCTCGACCCAGCTGGTCGCTACCAAGCCCGTGCTTTCGCGGCGGTCTTCCATCGTAGGCATCTTTCAGCGGCAGCACTCGATTGCCCAACCCTTCAAAATTGGTCAACGATTGATCAAAACCGTATTCGGTAATCAACGGCGCGTCACCAACATCACGCTGCCCGCCAAGATGCCATTTTCCAAAATGCCCTGTCGCGTAGCCCTGTTGCTGCAACAACCGCGGCAAGGTGACGGCTTCGTCGTCTAACCAGTTGGCCATGCCGCGATCGAGATTCTGTTGCCGGTGGGAGAGAAACGAACTGATGCGATGGCGTTGAGGATAGTGGCCTGTCGTCAACGCACATCGTGACGACGAACAGATTGGACTGTTGACATAAAACTGATTGAACTTGATCCCGGTTGACGCGAGTCGATCGATATTGGGAGTGGGCGTCGGGCCGCCGAAGCAGGACAAATCGGCCCATCCCATGTCATCGATGAAAACCATCACGACGTTCGGCGGGCGCGGCAAGGCGCGCAGGTCGGGATTGCCGAAGATGGCTTGTTTATCTCGCGTGTTCTGCATCCACTGATCGAGCTGTTGACTCAACCCGCGTTTGATTTCCGCGTGGGCTGAATCAGATGCCAGGTTGCGCTGTTCACGAGGGTCTTGTTGGAGGTCAAATAACTCTTCTTCAACCCGATAACGATAGGCGTCAACAATTTGTCGAGCTCTCGGATCCAGTTTTGCTTGTCGCTCCCAGCTCTCCCAGTATTGATTGGACTTTTTAACTTCGGTCACGTGCGACTCGAACCGAAATTGGGGATAGAGATTGCGTATATATTTCCAACGCCCGGTCCGTACACTCCTCATCGGAAACACATTGCGGCTGCCATCGCCGCTGTGGGTCGTGAAAATCTGCTCGCGATGCTGATCGGTGTCCCCGGTCAAAACGCCCAGCATCGACCTGCCATCGATTTTCTGCGGCGGTTCCCCGCCGGCAACCTCGACCAGCGTCGGTAAAACATCGATCCAGGAAACCATGGCCTGGGTTCGCTGGCCAGGTTGAATCCTGCCTGGCCACGATACGACCATCGGCGTGCGGATGCCGTCATCGTAAAGATTCCATTTGGCGAATGGCCACTGCGCACCATGATCGCTGGTGTGCATGAAGAACACATCGTCGCCCAACACCTCCCGAGCCGTGTCGTAGACCTGTCCCAATTCGCGGTCCATCGTGGCGACAGCTTCGTAATAACTGGCTCGCGCTTCACGGGTTTCAGGCGTGGTGACATGGTGCTGAGGGATTTGAATGGATTCCCGGGGCCGCTCGGAATCCTGGGGCCACGGAACATGGGGCCAATTGGTTCCCACGAACAGACACAATGGTTTGTCGCTCTCACGATTCTGCAACCACTCGATCGCTTTGGGGATCGCCACATCTTCGTGGTAATTGAAATGCCTGGCCAGATCGAATCCGTACTCGGTCGTTTGACGATAGTGTCCGACTTTCCCAAAAGCGACGACTTCGTAGCCCAGTCCCTGCAAATAAGCCGGCAGCTTCTTGATCGCTGACCGCGGTCGACTGTGATTCGGTTCGGCGCCGTTGTTAGGTGGATACAATCCGGTCAGCAGCGCGGCTCGACTGGGCGCACAGGAAGGTGACGCCACAAATGCTTGATCGAATGTCATGCCGGCAGCTGCGATCCGATCCATGTTCGGCGTTTTCAGATCTGGGGATCCATACAGCGAGGAATCCCAGATCGTATGGTCATCGGATAAAAAGATCACCATGTCAGGCGGCGAATCCGACTGCTTGCCTTTGGCTGGTTTCTGCTTTGGTCCGACGGCAGGTTGGGATGGTTGCGGTGATGGCGACTGCTTCTCTTTGCGCTGTAAAAACTGATACATGTTAAAGCGTTCGGGAAACGCTACGCCGGTCTGGCTGGCCCAGGACTCCCATTGAGCGACCATTTGATCGCGGCGTTGTGTTTCCTGGTTTGCCAGATCGTTCAATTCCGTCCGGTCCTGCCCCAAGTGGTACAGCTCCCAGGGCTGTTTGTATTCGCGGACCAATTTCCAATCCCCGTCGCGGATGGCGGCGTTGCCTTCGTGTTCAAAAAAAATGGGCTCGGTATGAAGCGGTCCGTCGTGTCCAGCGAGCAGAGGAAGAATGGATTTACCAATCAACGGAGGCAGGTCTGTTGGATAATCGGCGTGCCCCAACTCCATCAAGGTCGGCATCAAATCCTGCAGGTAAGCATGCTGGCGAATGAATTTGCCGCGTAGCTGGGTCGCGATTCCAGCTGGCCAATGAACGACCAGAGGCGTGCACGAACCGCCTTCGTGAACAAAGTGTTTATACTTGCGAAACGGAGTATTGCAGGCGCCGGCCCAGTGCAGCCCCAACCGCACGCCGTTGGTTGTTTCCAGCGGCGGGTTCTTGATCATCGCCTCATCGCCCTGCCCGAATTTGCCACCCTCCTGACAAGCCCCGTTGTCGGAGAGAAAAAAGATGATGGTGTTGTCGTAGACGGATTCCTGTTTCAGATGATCCATCAGTTTCCCGATGTTCTGGTCGATGGAATCGATGCAGCCAGCATAAGCCGCCATGACCGCGTCCAGCCGATCGCGTTGCGAATCGGGCAATGAATCCCACTGGGGTCCTGGATGATGCGCCGGCTTGACTGACTCGGAAAACAGCCCCAATTGCCGCTGTTTTTGCTGGCGACGTTCCATCAACACGTTCCAGCCGTCGCGATACTTGCCGCGGTACTTCTGATAGTCGGTCCATTTCGCATTCAACGGCCAATGCGGCGCGTTGTAGGCGAGGTACAAAAAGAATGGCTGATCGGATTTTTCGACCGCCGCAGAAATGTACTCACAGGCCTGATCGGTAAACGCATCGGTGGCGTAAAAGTCGGAATCCGTTTCAACAAATTCTTCGCCTTCGGTGATCCGCCGATCACCGCCCGGTTTGAAATAGTTCACCGCTCCGGAAATGCATCCGTAAAACTTGTCAAAACCGCGTCGTGTGGGCCGGCAGTTATCTCGGTTGGCGCCGAGGTGCCACTTGCCAGTCATCATTGTCTGGTAGCCGGCCGATTTAAGCACTTCGGCCAACGTGGCGCACTGTTGATTTAAATATCCCTGGTACGGCCCGGTAATCCCCAACGGTTTGCCAGGTGGAGCGGTCATGTGACCAATCCCTACCTGATGGGGTTGAAGCCCCGTCATCAACGCTGCGCGAGTCGGGCAGCAGCGTCCCTGATTGTAGAACTGGGTAAAACGAACTCCGCCCGCAGCCAGGGCATCGATGTTCGGCGTCTCAATTTCGCCACCGTAGCAGCCAATGTCGGAGTAGCCCATGTCATCGACCAGAACCACAATCACGTTGGGACGCTGGACGGTTTCCGGCTGATCGTCGGCGACGGCAACGCGCAGCAGACAGCCAAGTGCGGCCCAGCTGCACAACGTCAGCCAGACCGTCTTGCGAAGTTGTAAAGACACAACGAACCTCGTTTGGTCAGAAAACTACTTGGTCGAGAACTTGTAAATCGTCTGAGTCTCGTACTTGTCACCCGGCCGTAGAATCGTCGAAGGAAAATTCGGCTGGTTGGGGCTATCGGGATAGTGTTGTGTCTCCAGGCAGAATCCACCTCGATACTCATACGTCTTGCCCGACTTGCCTTTCAATCGCCCATCAAGAAAGTTCCCGCAGTAGAACTGAATTCCAGGCTCGCGAGTCATCACTTCCAATACACGACCGGTCGTTGGTTCGTAAACGCGAGCTGCCAATTCCATGCCATCCTGCGTTTCCCGATCCAGTACCCAGTTGTGGTCGTAGCCGCCACCGTAGGTCAACTGGTCGTTTTCAACTCCGATATCCTTACCGATCGCCTTGGGTTTACGAAAATCGAAGGGCGTACCTTCTACCTTGGCCAGTTCGCCAGTCGGGATCAGGGTTTCGGTGACCGGTGTGTACTTGGCGGCGTTGATCATCAGTTCGTGATCGAGAATCGTGCCCTCACCTTCCCCTTTGAGATTGAAGTACGTGTGCTGAGTCAGATTAACGGGGGTGGCCTTATCCGTTGTGGCGACGTAGTCGACGATGATTTCATTGTCATCGGTCAACGTGTAAGTCACTTGAATGTCCAGGTTTCCAGGATAACCTTCTTCGCCATCTTTGGCGCGATAGGTCAGCACGACATCGTTGGTGCCCTCCAATCGCCTGGCGTCCCAGATGACTTTGTCGAACCCGATAATCCCACCGTGCAGATGGTTGGGAGGATTGTTGATCGCCAACTCATAGGTTTCGCCATCAAGTTCAAACTTGCCCTCGGCGATGCGGTTGCCATAGCGACCGACAATCGAACCAAAGTAGGGCTTGTTGACCGCGTTGACGTAATCTTTCAACGAATCGTAGCCCAGTGCGACATCTCCCATCTTGCCGTCGCGATCGGGAACTACAATCGACGTGATGATCGCGCCAAAGTTGGTCACTTTGATGACCATCCCATTTTTGTTTTTCAGCGTAAAGAATTTGATGCTGTTGAAGTCATCCGCAGTTTGCGCGGTCGCAGTGGTTGCACTCATCAATACCAAGCTAAAAGCCAGAATCCAGCAGTTCAATAAACGGTTCACGGGTTACCTCCGATTGCAAAGTCAAGTTTGACAATCGCAATGGTACTCGAAAACCAACCGCCGTGGGGCAAGCAAATCTGGCAGCTCCCGACCTTCAAGCTTGGTCCGGAGACCGGATCGGAAGGCGTTTCAGTCGCCATGACGCCAGGTCTAATACGCTGGAAACTTGAGCAGCTGAAACCCTTTGGCGTCCGGCAGTGACCCGTTCGTTACGGAACTGGTTTCGTTCGCAGCGTCACCAAACAAACGGGATACCCTGACTGCCCAAGGTGACTCCGAATCAGGTAGTTGAACGGCGATCTCAGCCAATGGAATGGCGGCTTCGATGATCCAGTGATGATCGTTTTCCGATTGAGCAATAAACCAGGCGGGGTTCCAGCTCTGCAGTCCATGGCAACGTTCATTGGCCCAACCGCGATGGTCGATTTCCAGCTGAAAAACGGATTGGTAATCCCGGTCAATATCCAGTTCAATCATGATTCGATCACGGCGCGCCAAGTCGGCATCTCGCGGTCTTGGCTGGCGTTGCCATTGGTAGGATACATTCGGCAATTTCCTGCATTTGACGGCCAGATACAGGAACTCTCGATCGGTCGCCACTGCCACCAGATTATCCCCCGTCTTGAGTTGCTCCGTCACCGTCCACATCGATTCGTCCAGTTCCCCGTCGAGTGTTGGTTCGTCCTCAGCCAACGCGACTTCTTCGATCACGGTTGGACTGTGCGGTTGCCGAGAGGAGTCGATGCGGGGCACTCTGGTTTGCTCGGTATCAATCAGCGAAAACTCCTTCACCGCAGCCAGTCGAAAGCTTTGATAACGCGACCGGCTGCCAAGCGGTAACATCGTATTGTTGGCTTGTTCGGTGGTCAGTTGAACGAGGTTCTTAAGACGATTGCGATACGTTTCGATGGTTACACCCGGAATGCCTACCAGCTGGCGTGATAACCTGGCCTTCATCCACAGGACGTCAGCGCTGTTGGCAAAATCAGGATCGAGTTGTTCCATCGCCTGCAAAATTTCGGCGGATCTTTTCCCACGCTCGAAAAACCATTCCGGTCGAATGGAAGACAATCCCGCAGCTTCGCTGGTTGCGTGATCGACCAAATCGATATCGTTATCGGGTTGGTCCGGTTGTTGTCGTTCGGCAGCCGACTTCGCCTGCGTGGGTGTCCAGACCAGGACATCCAGGCCATTGACACGCTGGCGTTGCGGAGTGGTGGTATACTGAGTGGCAAACTTTGAGGCTTCTGTTTGGCTGCCATCAACCTGCAAGGTACCGGCTGCGACTTCGCGACTGAGCACCAGTTTTCCTAACTCGTCACTGGCGTACAGCTGTCCCAACCACATCAAGCAACGCGGCGCGTAGGGACTATTTGACCAGCGAGCGACCAACAACTCCGCCGATCGCGCGGCCAACTCGATTTTGCCTAGTTCACGATACCGTTCGTGCAATCGCATCATGAACTGGGCACCTTCCATTGGCTCCAGTGGCCCCGCGAACGAAACGACATTTCGCTGCCAGACCCGCAGGTCGTTGGGACGCAGTACCTCGAAACGCGAAAATTCTGACAGCTGACTGGAACGTTGATTGGCCGATTTGATTTTGGTCACACTGCCACGCCGAAACTGATTTCCCTTGCGCACCGGCGCCCGTCCTGTAGAAAGCCCGGAAAACAGATCGTCGCTGCGCATCGGACTGACCTGATTCAGCGGAATCTCTCGATAACTGACCGGCTGATCCTGATTGACGGTTAGACCCAGCAACGCTCGACTTAGCCCAATTTGATCTTCGACCAGCTCACCTGTCCGAGGAAGCAATCGTGTCGGCGAAATCGTCATTGGCCCGGCCGGGTCTTTGACCACCAGGCGAGCAACCTGGTGAGTTGTTAATCCCAACTCCCGAAGCTGGTCGGGATACGCCTGGCGATCTGCGGCCAGGCGAATTGCCTCACGAACCTGAGCGGTGGAGTCTTGAGTCGACGTGCCGAAGGCAGAACTCCATTGCGGAGCAGAGTTGCAAACAACGACGGCTGGTTGCAGGCTGCGAATGGTGCGAACCAACCGTCGTAGTCGCTCCATTGTCTGTTGAGAATGGTCCGCTGGACGAGCATTCGTCATATCCACATCAATCCGTGAGACATGCGAGACGCCCAAACGATCCACCGATTGTCTGACCGCATCAAACTGTCGGTCGGTTGCTGAAATGACCGCGACGCCGCAGCGTCGGTTTTCTTCAGTCGCGTACAAATTGATCAGTTCCAGCGGTACCTGATCGGCGGCCAACGCGACAAACAATCCAGCTACCGAACTCGGTTCGCCACGTTGCCGTTGCCAGCTCGTTCCGCCATCTGACGTAGCCAGGATCGTGCCGTTTTCTCCGACAGCCCAGCCGTGATCTGGATCGACAAACCGAATCTGATTGATGCTGCCGGTAACCGCAGTTTTGATCACGCGGAGATTCCCCGACCCTCGATCAAAACCGAACAAATGCGTGCCAGGGTTGCCCGCAAACCAGACCGTTTCCCCGACGACGGCGACAGTCCGAAAATCAATTTCGCTCAACCAACCAGGAATCTGCTGGTTATGAAATGATTGCCAGGATTGGCCCTGGTCGTTACTTTGAGCCACCGTGCCGGACGTGCCAACGGCAATCAGGTGTTGGGTGTCAATTGCGGCCAGCGAATGAAAGGCAGTTTTTGCTGGCAAACCGATCAACGGCGCGGCCTCATAGTCAGGCCCTACAAACCGGCCCAGAACACCTCGGCGATCCAGGGTGACGAAACCCCGTTCGGTCGGCAATGCGTCACGCCAACCGGCCGCGCGCTGCGATGTTTCTGCTGACCAGGATTGCCCACCATTGCTGGTCGTATAGATTCCTGAGGCCAACAGGTTGCCGGAATCTCCGATAGCCCAACCGGCCTGGGAACTATGAAACTTGATTTTTCTCAATCCTGAGACCATCAGGTTATCGGCAGACTTCCAGGTTTTGCCACCGTCGCGGGTCATCAACAAAACCGCGTGAGAACGATCGATGTAGGGCAGTTGGTAGCCTCCGGCCACCCAACCGTGTTTTTCATCAGCAAAATAGACCGATTCAAATCGGCAACGCAGCGACCGCTCCAGCGAGTTGGATCCGGTAACTCCGGTCGCCATCGTATTGCGACCAGCTTGCAGGTCGCGAACCTTCTGTTCCAGTTGCATCCGGTCCCTGATAACCGTGCGGACCTGCGAGATCTCCTGCCAATCCAGACCGCCGTTTTCAGTTTTGAGAATTGTCCCTTGCGCGCCGACCGCCCACCCCAGGTTGGCATCGAGGAAAAAGACATCGTTCAACTCGGCGTCGTGCCGCCAACCGGTCGGCAGATCTTCGCGTACCGTCTCATGATCTGCATGCGCGAGATTCTGGAAAACCAGGCTGACTGCCAGAGCCAATATCCAGCCACCGCAGCACAACCCGAGTCGGCTGGCCGAGGCGGATGTTACGAACGTGGTCTGCGCTGCGAAAAGCTGATTCATCCTTGAACCTGCACCTGTTGATGTTCTTTGACTGTGATCGGGCGAATCTTAACAGGATCCGGCTCCCGGCCCTACGGATGTTTATGACACGTTCGGAATACCCGTCGTCAGGCTTCGGCAATTTCGCTTTTGGCTCCGCGAAAGAAAGTAGCATGGCCGATTCGGCCGTGAACGCAATGGGATGCTCGATGTTGGGTGAAAGCTATGCCGACTCGGGCCAATGGCCCAAGCTACTTTTCACCGACCACTCAAAACAAAAGTGTCAGCCTCTCCGCGAAGGTTTGATCGACACCCTCCCGCTCGCGGGAGGGTCGAGCCAAGGCGAGGGGAGGGTTTCTGAGTCCCCTCTCCGGCCCTGACAGGCCGACTCTCCCTAGGGAGAGTGTCTACTTGTGGCCATTCACTCGCTACCGCGTCGGCTTGTATTTGCTAGCAAGCAACAATCGGAGCGAACTTCTGTTGCCTCGCTGATCGGTAATCATTACAACCGCGTTTGAAATTTTTGCACGCTCGGCTCATGCAGCGTGTCACAGCGTTGATCGTTGACGTTGTCGTTTCCAATCAAAAAACTTTTTGAAACAAATTCCACGTCTGGCATCGGTTGGGCAATGTCTGGTGCGTGGCCTAACCAGGCTGACCAGGCAGACGAGAGGTTTGCTGGAACTTGTTTCAAGACCAAGATGTTTTCGTCAAGGAGGACGAGTCGTGAAATCGACTTTTATCAAGACCGCTATTGTTCAATCCGTTGTAATTGCTGCCCTGATGGTTGTCGGTAGCACTGTCCAGGCTCAGGAATCTGGCCGCATCGCAATCCTTGACGTCGCCAAGGTATTCAAAGACAACCCCGCCTTCACTGCGGCCATGGAGTCGATCAAGACCGAAGCCGACCAGTTGAAGAACTCGATCACCGATCGGCAAGAACAAATCAAAGCCCAGGCTCAACAAGTCGCGCAGATGCCACGCGATGAAAAGCGCAACCAGTTGGAAGCTCAGCTTGAGCAACAACAAACAGCCCTGCGGACCGATGCCCGTCAACAGGAAACCGAGCTACTGAACAAAGAAGCTCAAATTTACTTCAACACCTACCGACAAATGCAATCCGTCGTCGAAGAACTGTCGACGCAATACGGCATCTCGCTGGTGTTGCGTTTTGACAGTGAGCAAATTGACCCCAAAAATCGCAACGAAGTCATCAAGGGTGTCAATCGTTCGGTCGTGTTTCATCGCAAAGTTGACTTGACCAACCTGGTCACCGAAACCTTGAACAATCGCATGGCTCAAGGCGGCGGAACGTCGCTGAAATAGTCCTGCCAGGCACGTCTGTGCCGCCCCCCTTAAACCAATCAAACGTCAACCTGCCCATCAGCAGGTTGGCGTTTTTTTGTTTCACTTGGCTAAATAGCGTCGATACCACAATTTTTTCAGGGCTCGATTGTGCAACTCGGCGGCCTTGTACTGGAACAGGCTATAGGTCCGCTTGACCGCACCGTCTTTCATTTCATCGGGAATCTCATTCCAAATGGCTTGCAGTCGATTGACAAGTTGTCCATAACCCTCCCCTTCCTGCAGGCTTAGCAGGATGGCGATAATCAACTCCCAGTCAAGCCGGTAATACGTGCTCAGCGCCATGGGATCGACGTCGCGGATCAGCGTCGCGGCCAGTTCCAACTCTCCATAGATCAGCTGGTATTTGGCCAGCTGAGTCAGGTGCAGCCCGGTCGCTTGATCCGCTTCCTTGTGCTCCAACGCATGCTTACCGACAACAGCAGCCTGATGATCCTGTTTCAGTTCCCACAGTGATGCGACCAGCGGCAACAAACCGGCGGAACTGGCATCAGCTCGCTGGTGCCAATCCGACATCCAATCGATCGTTCGCGCATCCAGATTGGCACTGCAGTAGGCGTTACCGACTTCTTCCCACAACTTGGTATCAGCTCGCAATTCCGCCTGGTGCCTGGTAATCACTTTTTCCAGCTGAACGTGTTTGCCACCGGTCGCGAGTTCGTAGATGTATTTGGCAATCCCTTCCTGCCAGAGTGCCTTTCGATCGCGCAGTTGCAACAACTGTTGATAAGCCTCGTCCCAGTTTTCCAGCGTCGCCGAAAGATTGACGTAAACGTAAGCAACTCCTGGTTGAGCATCGGGGAGGCTGAGCAACTTCTTCAGGATCGGCATCGCCTGTTCACTCCAGCCAGCATGGAAGATCTGTTCGACGGCTCCATCGATTGCTGCAACGCCGTCAGCAGGAGTCACACACAACTGGTTGAGGTATTCAAAAGCTGATTGCTGATTCCCGCGGAGGGCTTCGATGCGACACTTTTCCGACAGCACCCATTCAACAGGAATGTGGGGTGAAATCGTTTCCACCACTTCCAAAGCGGAATCAAATTCTTCGTCCTCGATCAACATTTCGACCAGTTTGCCGGAACCATAGTTGTACGACGGCGAGATTTGAACGGCTTGCCAAAGATACTGTTTCGCCTGGTCACGATTGCCTTCGCGCAGTTCGCCGTCGGCCAGGTACCCCCAGGAGACCGGATTTTGGGGTTCAATTCGAATCATCTGCTGAGCTGCAGCTCGGTAGGCGTCCGGTTTTTCGAGGTAGTCATACCAATCGGCCAGCTGATTCCAGGCCCAATAATAATCCGGATCAATCTCAACCACCTGTTCCATCTTGGCCACGGCTGCTTCAAAGTTACCCTGGTCCCCGTCAATCCAGGCAACCCGGGCCAGCAATTCCATCGGGAGTTTATCGCCAAAGGCAGCCGGTGAGGCCGCTGCCCGGGCGCCGGCGTAGTCGCCCGTGCGGCACAAGTTGATCGCTTTCATCGAGTAGGCTTCGATGCATTTCGGATTCAGTTCAATCGCCTTATCCAAGGCATCGTTGGATTGTTGAACCTGATCCTCCTGATCGTAGCACCGGGCCAGTACCAACCACGACCGGGCTTCGTCCGGTCGCGCCTTGACCAGTTCTTGAGCGACTTCAACATCAAAGTCTGGTTGGCCCAATTCCTGGCACCAGCTGCGTAGCGCCGCCCAGGCCCAATCGTAGCCGGGCTCCATCCTGACAGCTTTGGCGATCTGTTGCAGTGCTTCGTCACGGCTGCCTTCATCCCACATTAAACTGGCCAGGTAACCGTGATTACGAACGTCACGCGGTTCGAATCGGATCACTTGTTCGATTTCTGCTCGAGCAGCGGCCAGGTCGCCCTGTTTTTCGTAGGCTTCAGAAAGTTGCCGCGCAGCGGCACCCCAGGTCGGATTGATTTCCTTGGCTCGCTTGAGCGCATCGATTTCCTGTTCGATTTTTCCGCAGGCCGCATACGTCGCCGCCAGGTCCATCCAGACGCGAGGCAGTAGCGGAAACCGTTGGCTGGACTGGTTGGCGACCTTGATTGCTTCCTCGTGTCGCTGCATGTCACTTAACTGTCGGCTTAGCGCCGACCAGGCATGCCACAAGTCGGGTCGTTGCTGGACGGCTTTTTTCAGCATCGACAATAGCTCATCCGGTTCCAGGCAAGACTGCGCATGGCGGCTGAACGTCAACCAACCTTCCCCCAGGCTGACCTGACGTACCAGTTGTTGATAAATAAATTTCAACGCGTCAACTCGTTCGGATTTGGAGTTGCAGAGACTCAACAATCCATGCATCCCGAAGTCGTAGTCGATCGATTCGGTCAAGCACTTGCGATAGAACTTGCCGGCGGTTTCATCATCGCCCCGTTTCTGAGCCACGTTACCAAGGATGAACAGCGCCGCCGGATGAGAGGGCTCAATTTCAAACGCCGCCTTGGCATCAGCCCAGGCAGCTTTGTAGTTGCGCCGGTTGACCTCGACCATCGCCCGTTCTCGCAGTGCCCAGGCATCACCGTCGTGATACTTGAGAAATTCATCCAGTTCACGCTTGCGAACGTCGTCGGTTTCATCGCGGAGCCATTCAATCAACGCCATTCGCATCGCGTAACTGTTGGGAAACCGATCAAGGGAATTTCGCAGGTGTTGAATCGCGGCTTCAGGGCCTTTCAAATCAGCCAGCAACTCGGTGACGTATCCCTGAGCGGAATGGTCCAACGGATCCTGTTTCGCAATCGCCAGCCAGTGCTTAAGCGCTGTTTCCGTTTGCCCTTGATAAGTGGCGATCAGCGCTGCCCCGCGCCGCCAGGTCATTGGATGGCAGCGACCTTTGGCGCGTTGGAGCAGTTTTTCAGTTTTTTCAAATTTGCCGTACCGACCCAGGAAATCAGCGGCGTACAACAGGAACTCACCGTCGTCCTTGTGCTGGGAATAGGCTTCCTGTATGACCTTGAGCGCCTCGGTGGTTTTTTCCATGTTGTCGAACGCCCAGCACAATGTCCGCGTTGGGTAGGACGACAAGTTGCCGAACCGTTTCACGCGATCCTGCAGGAACCGGATCGCGGTTGGAATATCATCGATCGTGCGACAAGCGTAAAAATACGATTTCGCTCGGGCTTCGTTTTTTTCGTCCAGGCAGGCCGCCAGTCGATAGAGTTGAGCCGCTCGTTGTTCGTTACGCTCATCCATCGCCATCGACGCCAAGCCCGTCAGGGCTGCTGCATCGTGCGGACGATACTTGATCGTTTTGCGTAACAACGATTTGACCCGCTGATTCTGTCGAGCATCCTGAGCCAGTTCGTTGGCCAGCCCGGTCCAGAACATGGGATCACAATCTTCCTGCTGGTTTATGGACTCCAGCATTTTGATGCGATCATCGCGTCGTCCCAGCTCAGACAGGCAGTACAGTGTCCCCAACTGATAGTTCACATCCTGGGGGTATTTTTTCAGTAGCGCTTCCCACGATTCAAGCTGGGCGTTCAAGTCCGAATCGTACCGGGCGACGTTTCCGGCCGCACGATGAGTCAGCCGATGATCGGGAGCCTGTTGCTGCATCGTCTGCAATGCAATCACGGCTGCTTGTCGATCATGACCCTCCAGCTTCAACTCGACCTGGTAGTAATGATCGTAGAGTTCGGCCTCCGGCAATTCGATGCCATCGAGCAAGTCCGCTTTTTCCTGTGGCACCATCGCCATCCCACGCGGACCGCTGGAAGCGTAGTGTTCCAGCATTTTATCGGCGAATGATTCGGCGTAGTGTCGTTCACCCGGGTCGCGAATAAAGAACGACTTTCGATGAACGTCGTATCCGAATACTCCTTGCAAGTGAGCGGATCCGGGATCGACGGTGGTCAGTGTAAACGGAATGCCGCGATCCAGCAGGGCAACTGCGGAATCCCAGGTGACTTTGAATTCACGAGCCACGAAACCATTTTCTTCGGCCCAACGCCGCTCACTGTGGGCAGGTGTACCGTCATAGCAGATCTTTTCCACGACATCCAGATGTTCAGCCGGCAGATTCCAATACTGCGTGATCGACGTCAGCGTCGCTGGTGCACAGGTGACATGATTTTGGCGTACAAATTTGACGGGCAAGCGAACCCGCTTCTTCTCGATCGTGGGATCTTCCAGTCGTTGAGCAAATTCTTTGAACAGTTTCTCGTCCGCCTGGCGCGCCAGTTTCGCAGCTGCCGCGAACTCACCTCGATAGTAGGCTACGTCGGCGCGCATCGATGCCAGCCACTTGGCCCGTTTTTTGGAGTACTTGATCAGCGGAAAATAGGGATCCAGCGAATCGTAAATTTGCCCCGCTTGTTCGTAGTGTTCCAATTCAAAGTACAGCGCCGCCAGTTGGATTCTCAGGTCGCCGCTTTCAATCCGTTCAACCCCCTCTTGCAATAACTCCAACGCTTCCTGATCACGGTTGGCTTGCACGTAACGGTTGGCCAGATTTTGCAACGCCGGTCGATACCACGGTCGAATTTGCAGTGCTTTTTCAGCCGCTTCAATCGCTTCCTCGATACGGTCCTGGTTCTTCAGGTTCTCGCATTGCAGCACGTACAACCAGGCGCGGTCGGGCTCCAGCTCCAAAGCGCGGTCGAGCCAGCGATCGGCGTTTTCGAAATCGCGCATCAAACTGTACAAGTCGCCGCGGAGCGCAAACCAATCCGCTTGCAACCCTTCCGGGGCTCCGTCAAAGTCACCGATTTCCTGGGTCGCATCCAAGGTGGCCAACGGGCCGCGTCGAGGCCAGACTGACAGCCAGTAAAAATACTGAACTTCAAAATCCTCCGGGTGTTCCCGCATGGCAAGGCGATGCAGCACGCGGCCCATTTTTCGCGAACCCAGGTTATAGGCCAACCGACCGGCTAACACGCGAGCTTGAGCACCGGACCAATTTTGCAACGGCCCGACCTGTTGGGC
>CAZJEK010000068.1:0-21069 GCA_964545005.1 uncultured Pirellulaceae bacterium | reverse complement strand
TCGACGGACGGCGCTGCCAGCAGCGGGGGTTCCCCAGCCATAGGTCGTGTCGCGACCGGCTGCACCGATGTCCATCACCGTATCAGCGAAGATCTGACGCACTTGCCCGGCAGTCAAATCGATATTGGCACTCCAGACCAGCGATGAAAAACCAGCCATGACCGGGTTCGCGTTGGACGTACCACTGAACGTGCCGACGCTATTGTCGATGCCAACGTATGGAGTATTGGTCGAAACTGCGAACGTCAGGTTTTCACCGTAATTGGAGTAGCCAGCCAGGTTGAGCGAGGTCGCATTGGCCAAGCCATGGATCTGTTGCTTCGAGGCCTGTAACGCACCAATCGCCATCACGTTTTCGAAGTCAGCCTCCAACCGCGCGACGCCCCCCGAGTACACCGGATTCGTGGTCAATGAAATATCCTGGCCGCCGTTGCCTGCCGCGACGGCAAACAGCATCGTTTCTTCAAACTCAGCCAGCAAATCTTGATCGAGGCTGGAATTCTGCAACCAGTATTCACCTTGAATGCCACCCTGGAAGACGACTCGTTGAACAGACGTGTTTTCGATGCGGTCTTGAGCCAGGGCAATCGCATCGTTGATCGAGAAATTTCCAATTCCGTTGTAGACGTCGGTGACCAGAATCGGACTCACCTGATTGACACCGGCGATCCCCAAGGCATTGTCGCCAGTTGCCGACATGATCGACACCGACGCGTGACCGTGCGTTCCATCTCCGTACGACTTGTTCGGATTGGTCAGCACAAAATCATGGCGAGCAGAATCCAGGTCATCCGAGTAAATCGGCGTGCCGGAAGAAGTTTGAGTCCCCGTATCCAGCGAAACGATCAGGACCTCGTCGGAACCGCGGGTAAACTTCCAGGCATCCGAAACGTCACCGATCGAATGTTCCCACTGGAGATGATAGGCCGAATCGTCAGGCCGAACGGTCAGTTCAACAACGTCTCCGCCGGTGAATTCCAACCGTTCAATCCCCTGCAGGTAAATCTCGTCACCATTGTCGAGGGTCAGGTAATCGAAGACCGATCCAGCGAAAAACGACTGAGCCGAAACCGGCACGGAACTGTCGTAGTCCATCAACGGTGCTCCGTTGAAGTCGGTGACCGCCGACAGTGCGACGTTCAAATCCAGCGTGTCGGTTCCACCGCGTCCGCGGTAAACGAAAGCCGAATCGCCCGTCACCGCATGGCTAAAAGTATTGGCCTGGTAATCGCCAGTATCAAAACTGGTCGGCAGCACGTCGATACTGACTGCGGACGAAGTCGCGATCGTACCGTCTGAGATCTGGGCGACGGCGAAAATGTTTTGGGCTCCAACGAGACTGGCAAATCCATTCAAACTGATCAGCCCCTGGGGAACAGCCTCAGCACTGAATTCGCCAATCTTGAATGTTTGGCTGGCTTGATTGGCGAACACCTGGACGTTGGTTAACGTCCCACCAGTAACGTCCAAGTCGTAACTGACCGCCAGCGAAGATGATTCGAAGGTGGTCGCCGGCGTGTTATCCAGAGAACCATCGGTGACTTCAAAACTGGAGAACACGGCCGCCAGCATGTTGCGAGTTTCGAGTCGTTCGAAGCTGTTAAAAAAACGAGCCGCGGTTTTTTTACGAGTGTGTTGTCGCGTTTTGTTGAAAAGCATTCGTCTTACTCATTAGCCAAACAGTCAACCGATCTTCAAACAGGTTACTGGACCCGTTTTGTACGGCATACAGGGTACCACGGACGCGGCCGCACCGCGAATAATGAACGGTGACGAAATCTTCACGCGAGGGACGAAGACGTCTGAATGAGCGCTAATAGTTGTCTCTCGATCACGGCATCCGACGCGAGGAAACAACCGCTGAGACGCAGAGTTCGCTGAGGACGCGCAAAGTCGCTATCGAATTGCAGCATGCTCCCCGTTCTCTGCGCCTCTGCGGTTTATACTTTCATGATGCTGCTAAAAGCTTTCTTTCGAAACGGCAGCAGGAAAACATGCCAGTCTCTCCGCGAAAGGCATTTTCTCCCCCATCAATGCCGGATCAAGCCGGGCTGGATGTCCAGGTCCAGCTCGTCAAACAGCCCGGCTTTGAAACGCTCAATCGCCAACGCACCCATCACGGCGTTGTCCGTACAATACTTCAGCGGCGCGATCGACAACTGAACCTTGCGGGCTAAACATTGGGACTCCAGCTGTTGGCGAAACTCCCGATTGGCGGCCACGCCTCCGCCGACACACAATTGCTTCAGCCCAGTCTGCTCGATCGCCTGAATTGCTTTTGCAACCAGGCAGTCGACCACCGCTTGCTGAAACGAGGCCGCAATATCGGCGATCTGCTGATCGGACAGATTCAACTGGTCAAAGTCGACTTCGCCGGGCCCAGCGATGACGTACCGGACGGCGGTCTTCAAACCACTAAAACTGAAATCCAGCCGGGAGTCGTGGATGAAACTTCGGGGAAACGAAAACGCCTCGGGATCACCAGCAGCAGCAACTTTCGAAATCGCCGGTCCGCCGGGGTAAGGCAACCCCAACATGCTGGCGACTTTATCGAACGCCTCGCCCGCGGCGTCATCGATGGTGCCTCCCAGGTAGACCGCATCCAAGGGCGTGTCGTAGCGATACAGGTGAGTGTGCCCGCCACTGACAATCATGCCCACGCACGGATAAACCGATTCCGGCTCAACCAGTTGGCAGGCGTAAATATGAGCATGCAGATGGTTGATTCCGATCAGCGGTATATCCAATGCCAGGGCCAGGGTTTTGGCAGCCACAACTCCAACCAACAACGAACCCGAAAGTCCGGGAGTATTCGCCACCGCGATCGCATGCAGGTCCGGTAAACCGACACCGGCTTGCTGGAGCGTTTTGTCGATCACCGGCATGATGCGTTCGACGTGGGCTCGAGCGGCAATTTCCGGGACCACACCACTGAATTCCCGGTGTAAGTCGTCCTGCGAGGCAACCACACTCCCCAGAATATTGCGATCCTGATCGATGATGGCGGCTGCCGTTTCATCACAGGTCGATTCCAGGCACAGGATCAGGAAGTTATCTGTTTTTGGTAAATCACGAAACATTTGCGGCTGAGCGGAGTTTAAAGATTAGTGCGATGCTGCTGTTTTGCGACATGGCACGTGTTTTCGGTGGATTTTAGGGCATTTTAAGCGTTTCTTTAATCACCCTGTGGGGATCAGAACGCCCACAGCGACAAGAACAGGATATTCGCAGGTCGTAATTTACGGGCGGTCTGAACCGACCGACCGGCATATTCGGCTCGACTGCCAGATCGCCACCCCCGAAACACTCAACCCACCTACAAAAGACTCAATTTTTTTGGGTCCAAACTAAGATTTGATTTTATCGACTTACAGGATCGCGACGGTAGGACTCAGAATGAAAGCCTCTCTCATCTTCCTTGCTGGTTGGTTAATGTTGTTGGTCAACAGCACGACCTTGCTGGCTTGGCAACAGGATGACCCAACTCAACCTCAACAAAATGAGGTTACGCAAGACGGAAAAATCAGATTCACCTACCAGGACGTTGACTGGCAGGAGGTGATTCCCTGGTTCGCTGACCAGGCCGGATTTACCCTGCAACCGGTCGATGAATGGCCGTCGGGAACGTTTTCGCTGCAGGATAGCGAACCATATACGGTCCTCGAAGCCCTTGACCAGTTGAACCATGCGTTGCGAATCCGCGAACCGGCTTACACGTTGGTGCGAAATCGCAAAATGCTGATCCTGGCGAAACTGGAAGACCGTGCGAATTTCCCGGACGAGCTGATCGAAACCGTTCCCGTTGATGAACTCGATCAGCGTGGATTCTACGAAGTCATTCGGACGCGATTTGATCTCGGTGACCTGGATGCAGTTGCGATTTACGAAGAACTGCAAAAGATGGTCCGCGACCGCAATCGCGAGTTTTACGCGGTCTATCCGGTCTCTAACCAGTTGTTCGTTCGCGAAACGGGTGAACGTTTGCGGGAGATGCGCGACATCATCGAAGCTGCCAAAGCCAAGCTGGAAGAAAACAAACGCGACATCGTAGTTTACCGGCTGAAGTTTCAGGATCCGGAAACGTTCATGGCAGCCGCTGGCCCCCAGCTGGGAATGCCTCAAGGCGCCACGACCAACGATGACGGTTCGCTCAGCATTACGTCCGAACCGCTGGGGGAACGCTTGTTCGTTAGCGGAACAGCAAAGATGCTCGACAAATTCAAGATGGTCGCTTCGCTGATCGATTCGGACCCAACCCAAAACGAAGAAGATATCGAGATTGAAAAACCGTTCCTGCGGACTTACCCGGTCCTGGTCGACAAGGACCATGCTTTCAAAGTCTTGCAGACAATGCTGGAAGCCTCTGGTGCCCGCATGGGACAGGATGAGGAATCGGGCGCGATCACGATCCTGGGCAATACCGAAGAACATGCCCTGGCCCAAGCGACGCTGGATTCCATTTCGGGAAAGGTCGGCGAAGGCTTCGCAATGATTCAGTTGAAGAAGATCGACGCCGCCGACGCGTTGACGGTATTGCAATCGCTATACGGCCAAAACTCACTGACTGAAGAAGGTGGTAGTAAGGGCCCAACCTTGCTGGGCGATTCCTACCTGGGACAAATCATCGTCCGCGGTACCGTTCAGGAAGTCGCCGATGTGAAAGAGATCGTACGTCAATTGGATGAAAATTACGAACCAGCCTCTCCCGGTCCTCGAACCGGCACGGTCATGATCCCCTTGGACGAAAGCGATAAAGATCGGCTGGAGCCAATGCTGCCGGATATCCTCAAGTACATCGGGCGTGGCGATAACCCGATTCAGATTGTTCGCCCCGAAGACCGTAAAGATCTGGACCGCAAAATGCGTGGCGGCGACCAATTGGACATGCTCGAAGATACCCTTCGAGAAAACGGCCTGTTACGGGAAGAAGACTCGATTCCGCAGGCTCAGAATCCCGACGAACGAACCGTCCCCAGCGGACGTCGACGTGACCAGGGAAATGGCTCGCAGCTCAATTCGCTGATCGATCATGCTTCGGCGTTTGCAGCGCTTACCCTTGGTCCAGCTAACGTTGCTTCGGCAATGCTGGTGCAAGACGATGAAACCGATGCCCCCAGCAACCTTCCTCCGAATCCCAACTACATCCCGCCACCGCAAAAGCAGTCGGTTCCGGGAGCTCCGATTCAATTCCGATTCACCGATTACGGGTTGACGATCGAATCTGATGACCTGGACGCAGTGGACGACCTGCAACAGGCCATTCAAGATTTTCTGGGCGAGGCATCGGCTCCTCAAAAGCCTACCTTTTTCTACCTCAAGTTTCGCCGCGTCGAAGAAGTCAAGCAATTGCTGGAAGAAGTCTTCGGCCTGGTTGAAGCCGGCGGAGGCGGAGGTGGAGGCGGCGGCCTGATGGGCGGCATGATGAATAACATGATGGGCGGCGCGGGCGATCTGCTCAGCGGACTGCTGGATACGGGCCTCGACGGAGGCGGATCAGGGGCCATGGTGCTCGAAGGCGATGTCGTGTTCAACATGGACGTTCGCTTCAACGTGTTAATGGTCTCCGGAGCCACCACGAATGACTTGTCCAGCATCAATCAAATGATCGAGTTGTTCGACCAACCCGAAGGGCCAGTCGATCCGGACCTGCAAGGTACCTTTCGGACCATCGATGTGATTCACCGCGATGCCACCGACCTGGTGGAACGGATTCGGTCTCAGCTGCCCGAGTTAATCTTCGACCCCAACGCCAAAGCGGCTCAAGGCGGAGGTAATGAGATGGCTCAAATGATGAAGCAACTCCAGCAGTTGACCGGGCAAGGCAAAGGGCGTGGTGGTAACTCAGCGGACACCGAACAGCAAAAAGCCAAAGCGGTGCTGGGTGCCGACGAACTGACCAACCGGATCCTCGTGACTGGCCCTGATCACATCTACCAGAAGATTTACGATGTGGTCGTCGAGTTGGACATTCCCGATTTGAGCGAACCGAAATCTACCAAAGTCATGCCTCGGATCGCCGGCGGCAGCGCTTCGCTGCAAGCGTTGAAGCAACAGTTTGGTGACCGCGTGCAAATTGAACAGGGCGATGGTGAAGGCGGCTCGAGCGGGAACAATAGCAACAATCCGTCGACAGCCAATCGGAACACCCAGGATGCAGGCCAAGACGCTGCCCGGCGAGCTGCGATCATGAACGCGATTCAGCAAGCCCAGCGAGCACGAACTCAACAAGGACGACCTGGGGGACAACAGGCCGGAGGACGTGGTGGACGCGGCGGCGGTGGAGGAGGTAACCCTGGCGGTGGACGCGGGGGCGGTGGTCGAGGAGGCCGCTAGTTGATTCGCGAACCGAACCGGTCTGCGAAACGTAATATTTGGCAGCCCAATAGGAAGAAATCACGCGATCAACAGTTAGGATTTCCCTCGATCCAGGCAGGAACTTGAAAGAAATGCGACTTTTTAGCTGGAAAATCGCGATTTCTTGGAGAAAAGCGTAAGACAATTCGCGGTCAGAGCGTTTAGTAAGTGGAGTCTGTGGTTTCGGCCACAACCTGACGGATCGCTCCGGCTCAATGACAGGATGGTTTGATTTTCGGCGGATGGGAAAATCCGATTGGTTAAGCCTCACTGCATTTTACTGAAAATTAACTCGGAATTTACGAGGCAACGATATGGCTGACAGTTTCTGGTACATCAAAAATTGCAACCTCTTTTCCCAACTCTCTGCATCTGATATCGCGGAACTTGAATCCCAGTCCCGTGTTCGCAAATTGAAGAAAGGCGAGCCGGTTTATCTGCCCAACGAACAAGCCGATGGCGTCCTGCTGGTCGCTCAGGGGCGGGTCAAGATTTGTCACGCCACGCCCGATGGCAAGCAATCAATTTTGGGGTTCGTGGACGTCGGAGAAATTTTTGGCGAGCTGGCGATCCTCGGTGGCGAACGCCGCGACGAATATGTCGAAGCGACTGAAAAAACGACGCTGGTGTTGTTACCCAAAGAATCACTCAGCCAGGTCCTGCGAAAGTACCCGGAACTGGTGCTGGGCGTGACCAAGCTGATCGGAATGCGTCGGCAACGAGTCGAGAAAAGACTCCGCAACCTGTTGTTCCGCTCCAACCGCGAGCGAGTAATCCACTTGTTGATCGAGTTGTGCGAAAAATACGGCGTCCGTGGTGACGAAGGGATTTCGTTGAACATCCGATTGTCTCACCAGGAAATGGCTTGCATCATCGGAAGCACCCGCGAGACGGTAACCGTGGTGCTGGGCCAACTGCAGAAAGAAAACCTGCTCAAGATCGCTCGCAGGCGCGTGATCATAACCGACTTGCATCGGTTGGCTTCCGAAGTCAACGAACCGACTCCCGAAGTGGGCTCCAAAGCAGCCGGACGAGCGAATTTATCGCCCCGTCTTTCCAGCGTTCATCACCACTAACTTGAATCCAACAACCGAAATATCAACGGTCTGAGGCATTGTCTCAGGCCGTTTTTTTTGTGGGGGAGGCTGCCAGGCGGTAAACGTTATTCTTTAAGGTTATATAGGCTCTGTCGGAATGTATGTATTTCGAAATCAGAGGTGAGGTTGCATTGGATTAACGCAAAGTCGCAAAGTGTGATTCGATTTCTTCACTAAGCCCTGTAGTTAGCCAAGCTTCATATTCCACAGCCACTTGTCGCTTGGCACTTTTGGAACATCTTTGCGTCTTTGCGTCTTTGCGTCCTTGCGACTTCGCGTCTTTGCGTTTCCTTGCAGTCCACTGATCAGGCCAGTTCGCCGACCATTAACTACGAACAAACCGCTGCTGGTTGCGGGTATCTCTACATGCAAAACGTTAGAGTCAGAAGGTTATTTAGGCTCTGTCGGCCTCTCCGGGGCCTGGGTGTATTTGGGCCGGTTTACCGGGGGTTTTCACCCCCGGCATAGGTTGTTTCGGACCTCCGGCCCTGATGATCCATCCACCGGCTGACGTCCATGGTTTCATCCTGCCACCACTTCGCGGCTTTACCCCTCGACGTTTGAGAGCCACACCTCTGTGAACTCCGTGTCTCTGTGGATATTTCATTGACTGTTCCTGACGGCAAAGCGAGGCTTCGGGCCCCAGATCTGTCAACTGATTCACCCAAACGGGTTTCAATTGGCGGGAGCGAATGAAATTCACGATAATGTTGGAACGGTTGTAGTCTCTTTCACAGCCAAAAAAACTGGTTGCAACGATACTTCTCAGCGGCCAGGAACCTAAAATGAGAATGGTCAACAAGATGTTGTCCGCGATCGAACTTGATCGCAAATGCTGCTTTGCACGATACTGACGCAATGAAACAAAACACGCCTAACCTGTCGGAATGGGAAATCTGCCCCCCTGGCTTGCTGCATGAAACAGCGACGGTTCGGGAGCCTTCCTGGTGGCCCAGTGTGCTGCTGGCTGTTGCGTCAGTGGTTGCAATCATTGCAATCCTGTTCCAGCTTCAACCGGTTCCGGAACCGGCGCCCGTCACATCCCAAGCCTGCGTCATGACCCGCCAGGTCATGGTGGACTATGTCCGAGGCGAAATTAAAGACTGCGGCACGCGCAAACGAATCGGCTGCCACATCTACCACTGTCCCGACTGCCGCAAAGTTTATTGCCAAACCAAGCGCAGTACGAACGACGGCCAGCCCGACACGCTCGTCAATCCACGATTGCCCTGCGAGTGTCCGTAAGCTTTCTGCTTGATTGGAAACCCGACGCGTAAGGGAGGGAAATCGATTCAACCGGCCATCGGCCTCTTCAAGCCGGCTCAATACAGCGAACACTGTCGCGGGCAATCAACAATTCTTCATCGGTTGGGATCACGTAGATTTTGATCGGCGAATCGTCGGTTGAAATCAACCAACCGCGGGCCTCTTCATCGCGTGGCGCTTCATTGCGAGCCGAATCCAACTGGAGCCCCAACCCCGTCAGTCCGGCGCAGATCTGAGCCCGAATCTCAGCCGAGTTCTCGCCGATCCCTCCAGCGAACACAACCGCGTCGGCGCCGTTCAGCTGTCCCAGGTAGGCCCCGATGTACTTGCGGACTCGGGCACAAAACATGTCGATCGCCAAACTCGCGCGACGATCCTGAGTATCGCGACGTTCGAACAACAAGTCGCGCATGTCGCCGGTCAGCCCCGAGATACCCAACAAGCCCGAATTGCGATTCAGGAGGGAATCGACATGGTTGACCGAATAGCCTTCGACTTCACACAGGAACTCGATGATCGACGGGTCAATATCGCCCGATCGCGTTCCCATGATCAAGCCTTCCAGCGGTGTCATCCCCATGCTGGTATCGACCGACTGCCCCCGATCAATGGCGCACGCCGAGCAACCGTTGCCCAGATGCAGGCTGACAATTTTTACCTGGTCCTTGGACAAGCTTTCCAGCTTGCGGTAGCGATAAGCAATATAGCGATGCGAGGTGCCGTGGAAACCATATCTTCGCAATGCATGTCGCCGATAAAGGTGATAGGGAATCGCGTACAGAAAATTCTGAGCCGGCATGGAACTATGGAACGCGGTATCGAACACGGCCACCTGGGGCACTCCCGGTCCCAGCAATTTGGTCACGGCCTCGATGCCTTTTAAGTTGGCGGGATTGTGAAGTGGTGCCAGATCGATGCAATCCCGAATCCCGTCCAGCACGGTTTCTGTAATTCGTACCGACGACTTGAACGTTTCGCCGCCATGGACAACACGGTGGCCCACGGCGTGAATGTCCGCCGATGAATGGACCGTTTCAATTCCAGAATCACGGGACACGACCCAGGTCACGATCGTATCGACTGCTTGCCGGTGGTCGCGAATCGGCTGGGCGTCGCGCAGCACGGTCTTGCCATTAACGCGGAACGTAAGTTGTGATTTGCCACCGATCCGTTCCACGATGCCTTGAGCCAGATGTCGATCGGCGTCCTGACTCATCAATTCCAGATCGGTCTGGATAAGTTGAAATTTGACGGTCGAAGAACCGCAGTTCAAAACAAGGACGTTCACAAATGGGCTCCATGGCGAAGATTTTCAAGCGAGTTACCGGGATCGTAAACCATCATTTTTTTATCTGGTAAGGGTTATCGATCTGGGTTCAGTCATCCAGCGGCTTTGGCGCGAGCCACCGACACGAAATCCCTGACGCCCTGACTCAAAAAAGTCCGGGGCTAGCGCCCAATCGGCTGGATGTATACCAGCGAATCCGCGCTATCCGCAGTTAGATTTCCAAGTTCGTCCACAGGTCGTCAACGTCAACCTGCTCGCTGGTCACGATCCCCAGTTTTTTCAAATAGTTCAACACCTGCTGCAGGGATTCGGTTGGGCGTTCGAAGTCGTGGTTCCACTTGGTCAACTTCAGCCACTGACGCACTTGTTCCACTCTCAAGCCATATCGCTGGGCAATTAAATCGGCCGCATCCGGGTCATCCATTAACTGAACGCAGCTGCGATTGACCTGTTCCAAGACCTTGCGGATTGCATCCGACCTGGTTTCCAAAGCGCGAACATCGGCGGCAATCACAAACGCAGGCCACAGTGTTTCCCGTTGTCCGATGCGACGAAACTCGCCGTTGTCAACAAACGGTTGCGTCGTGAACTTTTCCCAAAAGAAAGTATCCGCCGTGCTGCGTGATAACGCGACCCTCGCTCCGGCCAAGTCTTCGATGACTTCGAATTCCAGCTGATCGGGATCCCAGCCGCGTTCGGCGGCGTCCACGATCGCCATCAAGTGTGACCCTGATCCATATCGACTGATCGCGTACGTCGAGTCCTTGATCTGAGCCAGGTTTTCGATTTCGGAATCGGCGGCGACATGAATTCCCCAAATCAATGGCGACTCAACATAGACCTTGACCAGCTTGGAGCGGCCCCGACTGGCGACATCGGCAACGGCCCCTTCGGCCAACAGGATTGCCAGATCGACTTCTCCCGCAGCCAGCGCTTCAATCATCTCACCCGTACCGCCACTGTACTCGCGAAACTCAACCGCCACGCCTGAATCAGAAAATGCGTCCGATTCGATCGCCAAATGCCATGGCAGATTAAAATGCTCGGGAACGCCCGCCACTCGGATGGTCGTCTTTGCAGAATGTTGTGCAGTCGTATTCATCGGTAGTTCGTACTTTTGCAAAAATGTGTCTCGCACCGTTTTCGAACGCGTGAACGCTGCTTCCAACGCATCCCCGTCAACACGCTCGATCGCTGTTCGAATTCCTGTCAGTTCTGACTCGAACTGGTCCAGCACATTTAAAATTGCCGGACCGTTATTGAGGCAGATATCTCGCCACATGATTGGATCGGAAGACGCAATGCGGGAAAAGTCGCGAAATCCACCGGCTGCAAATTCGAATATCTCTTCGACAAAATCCAATCCGGCCAGCGTGTTCACGGTGGTGTAAGCCAACACGTGGGGCAAATGGCTGGTGGCTCCCATCACCAGGTCGTGCTGCTGGGGAGACATGGTTTTGACTTCCGCACCGACCGCCTGCCACATCTGACTGACGGTTTCGATGGCGGCCGGGTCGGAATCGCTGATGGGCGTCAAAATCACCCGGTGTCGTTGAAACAACGAATCGCTGGAAGCTTTGACCGAGCTGTATTCTTTTCCCGCAATCGGATGTCCGGGCACGAACCGGATGGATGAATCGGCGAATACGCTTTCAACAGCTTTGATTACGCTAACTTTGGAGCTACCAACGTCCGTCAAAATGCAAGCTTCAGGCCAACCTGATTTGAGCTCGGCCAGCACCTCAGGCGTTGCCCCGACGGGCACGGCAAGCACCACCAACTCGGCACCAGCGACCGCTTCCAGCAGCGACGACGCGGCGTCATCGATGACTCGTTGATCAACCGCCCAAGCCAGCATTTCCGGGTCGGAATCATAGCCAATAATCTCCTGACAGAAACCGTTCCGCCTCAGTCCCCGGGCCAGCGAACCACCAATCAATCCGACGCCCAAAATGGCAATCCGATTCAAACTTGAACTGGTCAATGGATGAACTCGTCCCAGTTAACTTGATCATTGTGCGAATGAGTGAAACCCATCTCGCGTTCCTGTCGGACGGTTTCGGCATCTCGAAATGCCATCACGTAGGTTTTTCGCCAGATTTCAGACGTATTTCCACCCGAGCCGTGAACGATTTTTTCATCGTGGATGGTGACGCTGCCGCGCTTGACTGGCAGATAGACGATCTCGTCGCTCGGTTTCATTTCGATGACCAGCGTGTGGGAGTCGTCGCGACTGGCCGCCTGCGATCCATCGGAATCGGTTGACTTGAAATCGGCTGGACGATGTGGCCTCAACTCTGGCTCCTTGTTCGAACCGGGCACAACTTGCAGACAACCGTTGACCAGATCCGAATCGCTAAGTGCCAGCGAAAACGTAGCGGTCCAGGTGTTATCGGTTTTCGGCCAGTATCCCAAATCCTGGTGCATCGCAAACTCAGCTTTATCCTTATTTGGTTTCTTGGCCAGAAACTGCTCATAGTCCATCACGGCCTCGCCAGAGTACAACTGATTGGCGACGCTGTTGGCAACTTGAAAGTAAATATTGTTCACCAATTCCGGACGGTACTTGCTGGGCAACATCGCATTGACCAGCTGAAACTGTTCCACCGGAGTCCCATAAGGCTGACTCATGTCGCAAAAGTCTTTCCCCATATCGGGTTCGTTGCCAGCGACAAAATGGTCAAACCAATGATCCAACGGCTCCATTTCTTCTTCGGTCAAGAAACCGTTCAAAACCAGGTAACCTTGTTCGGCATATTGCTCGATCTCCTCCGGAGTCACTTGATAGGACGCACCATCTCGACGATGGAATCCGGATTCATCATTGGTAACTCGTCTCATGATCGTTTGTTTTCCCGGGGTTTGGTTGTTCGTTGGATGCCTGCGATTCTACCACATTCGCGAAAGTGATGGTCCGTTTTCGCCACCAAGAAATGCGACGGCTGGCCGCCAGCATCGGGTCGAGGCTGAATTTTCTGGACAACCGAATTAAGTACGGATCCCAGAGGGATTAACGAAGAAGAAACCGCAGAGGCCAGGGAGCTTCCGCTCTCCAAACTCTGTGGCCTCCGCGTTTCTGCGGTAACCTTGTTTTCACACACAGAGTCGGTGGGAGAATCTGTTGCCAGAGCTAGCTCGCGAAACACCATCGCAGCCATCGTCTGGTTATCAAAGACTGATACCGTTGCGATAGGGTCGAGTTGAATTCGGGTTTACATGCCAGACAGGCATTGGTTTTCGTCTGCCAACCGAGTTAAACTGTCCGGCTGTTTAGATTTATAGCCAAGTTAACAACCGGGCAGTGGTGTGAAGGCGTTAGTAACTGGAGCAAACGGGTTTCTGGGGTCCAACCTGGTCAAGCTGCTGGTCGAACGAGGCTATGACGTCACCAGCATGACGCGCAAGCCTGACGATTTTCTTTCTCGACTGGGCACTCGGCAAGTCCACGGTGACATTCGCAGTTATGAAAGTGTGCTGGAGGCCTGCAAAGGGCAGGACGTCGTCTTCCATACCGCTGCGATTTCGGGGATCTGGGGATCATGGAAACTGTTTCACGGAACCAATACCGTTGGTACCAAAAACGTCGTCGAAGCCTGCCAGGAACTGGATGTTCCGAAACTGGTTTACACCAGTTCGCCCAGTGTCACGTTCGATGGCGAACACCAGGTCAACACCGACGAATCAGCCCCGTATCCCAACCGTTGGCTCTGCCATTACCCGCATTCCAAAGCGTTGGCTGAGCAGTTCGTGCTGAAAGCCAACGAGGACCTGGATTTAATGACGTGTTCATTGCGGCCACATTTGATCTGGGGGCCGGGCGATCGGCATTTGATACCTCGTCTGATCAAGCGGGCCAAATCAGGACAACTTCGTCGGGTCGGCGATGGCACCAACCAGGTTGATACGATTTACGTCGAAAACGCCGCCGAAGCGCATATCCAGGCGGCTGAGGCGATGCAGCCAGGGTCGCCGGTTTGCGGGCGAGCCTACTTTATTTCGCAGGACGATCCGGTCAATTGCTGGGGCTGGATCAACGAGATTCTGGAACTTGCTGGACTGCCGCGAGTAAAACGCTCCATCTCTTTTTACTGGGCCTATCGGTTAGGGTATGGTCTCGAGACCTACCATGAAATGCTGAACCTTCAATCGGAACCCCGGATGACCCGGTTTTTAGCGGCTCAATTGGCCAAAAGTCACTACTTTGATATCAGTGCTGCCAAGCGAGATTTTGGTTACCGGCCCAGGATCACGATGGCCGAGGGTATGAAACGGTTGGCCAAATCGCTGGGCCCTCAATAGCTCGATTTCGGCATCCGCGAGGGCGTTGATTTACTGGAAACCCGACGCGTAAGCGAGGGGAAGCCACCCTTCGGGCGGCACTTGTACAGCCCTCGCTCACGCTTCGGGTTTCCCTTGCGACTAAATCAACAGGCCCGTATGCGAGGGAAAAACACGCATCGGTGTAGCCCTCGCTCACGCTTCGGGTTTCCATTTCCTCGGATAACTGAGCTAATGCAACGGTTCTGAGCTAATGCAACGGTTAGCCTTAAAGTTGATTCTGACCGACCAAGGTCAGGTTTGGGATTGCCAGCGGTCATATTGTGTAGAAAATTGTGGCTTGCTGGTTTTAGCCACCCATTCCCCAGAACCGCAGCCATGCTTCCGGCTGCGATATCGCGATGATTTCCTACCCCAAGCCAGACGAGCTTCCTGATTCCCAACGCGTGGTCATCACTGGCGTCGGCTTGACCTCCCCCAACGGCAACAATTTCGCCGATTTTCGAGCCGCATTGCTGGAGGGACGGAGCGGCGTGCAGGATTACGAAATCCGCTATTTCGGGAAGACGTTGGCTGGAGTCTGCGACTTTGACGTCCGCCGGCATCAGACGCGGCGCGAAGCTCGGCGGGGCACCCGTGCCGGCAGTGTTGGTTGCTACTGTGCCAATGAAGCGATCCAGGATTCGGGAATTGACTGGGAAAATACCGATAAATCACGCGTTGGCGTGTACGTCGGTGTGACCGAACATGGCAACGTAGAAACCGAAAGTGAAATTCACGAAATCAAGCAGTTTGACTACGACGTCAAAGTCTGGTCTCACCACCACAATCCGCGCACCGTGGCCAACAATCCGGCCGGTGAAATCGCGTTGAACATGTCGATTGTGGGCCCACATTACACCATCGGAGCCGCCTGTGCGGCCGGGAACGCGGGGCTGATTCAGGGCCTGCAAATGTTGCGGTTGGGCGAATGCGATTTGGCAATCGCTGGTGGAGTCTCCGAAAGCATCCACACGTTTGGAATTTTTGCCGGCTTTGCCAGCCAGGGGGCCCTGGCCAGTCACGAGGATCCGACCAAAGCCTCACGGCCATTCGATAAAAACCGAAACGGCATCGTCGTCGCCGAGGGCGGGTGTTTGTATACGCTCGAACGGCTGGACGACGCGCGGCGACGGGACGCCAAAATTTACGGCGAAATTATCGGATATGCGATCAATACCGACGCCACGGATTTCGTGCTGCCAAACCCCGAACGTCAGGCCCAGTGCATGACAATGGCCTTGAACCGGGCTCATTTGAACGCCGACCAGATCGATATTGTCAGCACCCACGCGACGGGAACCGGAATGGGCGATTCACTGGAATGTGACGCGGTCCGCCGAGTTTTCGGGCAATCCGACAAAACGTATGTAAATAACGCGAAAAGCTTTATTGGGCATACGATGGGAGCCGCTGGTGCGTTAGAATTAGCTGGAAATCTGGCCGCTTTCCAAGATGGAATCGTCCACCCATCGATCAACATCGATGATCTGGACCCGGATTGCGATCTGCCAGGCCTGGTTCAAAACCAGCCTCGCGAAGTCGGCAATATCGAGTATATTTTGAACAATTCGTTCGGCATGCTGGGCATTAATTCCGCCACGATCATCAAGCGGATGTAATGGACACCGATGGATTTTGTCCTGCCAGCAGTCGAGCTGCTTCCCTTAACGCGTACTTACGGAGAATACCGTGACACCTGAAGAAATTCGGAACGTCATTATCGATATCCTGAACGACATTGCTCCCGACGAGGACCTTTCGGATCTGAATGACTCGGTCGATTTTCGCGACCAACTGGAATTGGACAGCATGGACTTCCTCGACATCGTGATGGAACTCCGTAAACGATACAGCGTCAACGTGCCCGAAGAAGACTATCCCCAGTTGGCTTCGATGGACAGCACGGTCAAATACTTGACGCCCAAAATGGAAGACTGCGTCGCGTCGTGATCGGCCTGAGCCTTGGGGCCAGCCCCATCACCCCTCGTGCTCAGCGCAGCGGCACTCGTAATCGAATCGTTACGTTGTCGAAAGCTTGAATTCTGCCGTGGAGCGTAGCTCGTACGTTCAACCAGATTCGCAGATTTCGAGCACGAGCACGAGGCCGGTGCGACACAAGTGAACTGTTTTGAATCTTCAAACTGACGCGCTTCCCGCGCGTCAGTTTGTTATTTAGTGTTTCCATTAATTGTCCAGTCAGACTTCCTCGATGTACGACACGATCATCATTGGTGCCGGGATGTCCGGACTGGCCGCCGGAATCCGGTTGGCTCACTATGACCAAAAAGTCTGCATCCTCGAACGTCACTACACCATCGGTGGATTGAATTCGTTTTACCGAATGAACGGTCGCGACTACGACGTCGGGCTCCACGCGGTCACCAACTTCACCGAGAAAGGTGTCAAGAAAGGACCGTTGGCGCGAATCCTCCGGCAGCTGCGGTTTAAATGGGAAGACTTCGCCCTGGCCCCGCAAAAAGGATCGCGGATCGTGTTTCCGTCCAGCCAACTACGGTTTGACAACGATCTGGAATTGCTCCGCAGCGAGGTCCGACGCGAGTTTCCGGCTCACATTGATGAGTTCAACGCGTTGGTCGACAAGATCTCCGATTACGACGACCTCGATCAGGAAGCGTTTGAAGTTTCTGGCCGACAAGTATTGTCGGAAACGATCTCGGAACCGTTGTTAATCGAGATGCTGTTGTGCCCGTTGATGTGGTACGGCAACGCGGCTCAGCATGACATGGCCTGGGGGCAGTTCTGCATCATGTTCCGCAGTATCTTCATCGAAGGTTTTGCCCGACCCTACAAGGGCGTGCGGCTGATTCTGAAAAACCTGGTCAAGCGATTTCGCGGCCTCGGCGGCGAATTGAAGCTGCGTTCGGGCGTGAAACAGATTCACGTCGACAACGGCCACGCGGTCAGCGTTGAACTGGACAATGGCGAAATTCTGGAAGGCAAACGGATTCTATCCTCAGCCGGCCGCCTGGAGACGTTGCGGATGTGTTCCGATACCAGCGAACCGGATCCTCGCCACGCCGGACAGATGTCCTTTATCGAATCGATTTCGATTTTGGATCGTGAACCGGCCAGCTTGGGCAATGACGACACGATCGTGTTTTACAACGATTCGGATACGTTTCACTGGACGTCGCCGGAGTCGGAACTGTGCGACACGCGAACGGGCGTGATTTGCTCACCGAACAATTACGAGTACGCTGACGGGGAAGGGCAGTTGCCAGACGGCGTTGTTCGAATCACCACGATCGCGGACTACGATCGCTGGAACGCGTTATCTGACGACGAGTATCAACGCGAAAAATTGCGTTGGTACGATCGCAGTGTGGCGGCCAGCGTGAAGTTCACGCCAGATTTCCGACCGTACGTGATCGATACCGACTTGTTTACGCCGACCACGATTTACCGCTTCACCTGGCATGACAATGGAGCCGTTTACGGGGCTCCCGACAAAGTGCTCGACGGCACCACACACGTCGACAATCTGTTTTTGTGTGGTACCGATCAAGGCTTTGTCGGCATCATCGGCGCGATGATGAGCGGCATTTCGATGGCGAACATGCACTGCTTGCGAGGGTGAGAGTGAGATTTGAAATCTCAAATCTCAAATTGAAATCTCAAATCTCAAATCTCAAATTGAAATCTCAAATCTCAAATCTGATATTTCAAATTTCCTGACTCTACCGGAATGTATGTATTTCGAAATCAGAGGTGAGGTTGCATTGGATCAACGCAAAGTCGCCATGTGATTCGATTCCTTCACCAAGCCCTGCAATTCACCTAGTGGTCTGTCAAAGAAAAAGATTCGGGTTGGCAGTTGTCTCAAGATTTGAGTTGGAACCAAGAAAACCTGGGTGAAATCGATAACTCTACAACTCCCGAATCCTAACATTGAGGTTTACGGACCACTAGTTTTGTATTTCACAACCACTTGTCGCTTGGCTTGTTTGGAGAATCTTCGCGTCTTTGCGACTTCGTGTCTTTGCGTTTCCCTCCAGTCCACTGATGAGGCCAGTTTACCGACTAAAAACTGCGATCTTCAAACCGCTGCTCTTTGCGGAAATCACTACATGCAAAACGTTAGAGTCAGGAGATTTGAGATTGCAAATCTCAGTTTCTTGCCAAACCTAACCCTTCGCCTCCGGCAACCGCTTGAGCACCAGAACCTTTTGCTCGACGCCCAGGTTGCGCCCGATGGCGGTAGCCAATTGTTGAGCTGACGGGACGCTCGACAACTCCGCTTCGGGATCGGGCGCTACGACGTCGGCATGCGTGGTTGCGATCACAGCGGCCGAGGGGGGAAGTTGAACCCAGGCGCCACTGCGGTCGGCGGGAACCAGTTTCGCTCCCCGGCGATCCCAGACAAAGAAAGCCTCCAAATCAGCGTCGCCCTGCATTCGGTACCTGGCGGCCACGGGATCGATTTCCAGCTGAACCTCTGCGTCGCCAATCCCAAAGCTGCTTTCGATTTTTCCGACGCAGATGGACAAGTTGGCTCCGCTCATGAACCAATCCAGGTACACGTCCTCGGCAACCCCTGTGCCACCTCCAACGTTCCAGCGCTTCCAGAATTCTTCGGCATCGAGTTCGGGCTCCGAATCTGCGATCGCCGGATCTCCAGCTTCTGCTACCGAAAACTCATCATCGGCCAGCGTAAAATCGTCGTCGCAGTCGCACGTATCGGTTTCGTCTTCAAGTGAATTCAGGTCACCGGAAACCAGCGAGCCCGTTTCGGTAATTGGATCGGAAAACTTGGGAACAAATGAATCGACCAACTGGACTTCGGCGGCAACGGATCCAGGTGCCATCGCCTCCAACGTGGAATGAGCTCGCACCAGGTCCGAGCGTGTGGCTTGCAGTTCGGCGATCAATTCGCCAAACAGGTGGATCAACTGATCGCAACGGCCACGGTGAGCGGTAGGGGTGCGCGCCGGCCAGTCCGGTGACATGTCGACAATCTTAAACTCACCTTGCGGTGGATCGTGAGGTGCAATTTGACGGTGCTTTTGGCTGGCACTGGATTCCTGGAACTCCGCTTGCCAGCCGGTAAGGACTTCGAAAGCCTTGAGAAACTCAGCCGATTTCTCGCATGGTGCCGTCTGCTGCGACGAAGCGGCCTGTTGGTGATAGATTGCCAGCTGGGGAGCTGAATGGCCGGATAGATTAGATTGGAGCATCGGAATCGTTCAACATCGCCAAATGTTTCACCATTCCGTGGATGTAGGCTACCTGCGACCGTGCACCCAAATCTATCGGCCGGAAAGTTTACGCGAATTACCCAACCCGACTCATTTTTCTGGAAAGCTACCCCAACGGGGCAACTTGTTCGGTTCCTACGGATATTACCGGCCGGTTTTCCGTGAACGTCGAGATTTGACATGCCGAGGAGTCCCCATCGTCGGTCGGGTCCGGGAAACGGCATACAGGCCGGTAAAATACCGAAATTGACTCTTGTTGTTTTGCTGGTCAACCGATAAAATCCGAGATTCTTGCATGACGAGATACGCTCTGGTTGACGCTTCAACCCGGCGGGATTCCGCATCCAGACAACCTGATTGACGCTGGTTCGGAACGAAACAGATTTCCCGTCACCCCTTGGCGAAATGTCTTGGTTCACTATTTTAGTGGACCCGGTGGTGACACAATTGGAGATAAAACAGTGCCTGGCACAAAAAGTTACAACGCACAAAACGACCCCACGCTGGACAAGTCCTGGTTCATCGTTGACGCCGAAGACCAGATCGTTGGCCGGATTGCATCCGATATTGCCATGGTGTTGATGGGCAAGCATCGCCCAACCTACACGCCGCACGTCGACACTGGGGATTTTGTGATTGTCACCAACTGTGACAAAGTCAAATTCAGTGGCGAGAAGAACAACCAGAAGGTTTACACCTGGTACACCGGCTACACCGGATTGCGTACCGAAACGGCTGGTAACCGTCTTCAACGCAAACCTGAACAGGTTTTGCGAGATGCCGTTCGTCGAATGCTGCCCAAAAACAAATTGGGCCGCAAAATGCTCAGCAAGCTGAAGATTTATTCTGGCAGCGAGCATCCGCACCAGGCACAAAACCCACAACCGCTGACCGGCGGCCGGACGCTGAAATAGTCCATCTCGAATCAACCCATTCAATCATCTAGCCTTAACGTTATTCCATGGCCAACACTGACCAGAAAACAGGTGAAGCTCTGGGCACCGGACGTCGCAAGTCGTCGGTTGCCCGCGTTCGTGTCAAATCCGGTAGCGGCAATGTCGTGATTAACGGCAAACCGATGGCAGAGTACTTCCCTGTCCCCCAGGATCAACGGGCGATCATCGATACGCTAAACGCTGTCGGCGCTGCCGATGCCGTTGACATTCGTATCAAGGTTTCCGGCGGTGGTACGACCGGCCAGTCTGGTGCCTGCAAGATGGGAATCGCTCGAGCCCTGGTTAATTTCGACTCCGAGAACTTTTCGGCGCTTCGTGATGGCGGGTTCCTGACCCGTGACTCACGCATGAAAGAGCGTAAGAAACCTGGTTTGCACGGTGCCCGCCGCGGAACTCAGTTCTCCAAGCGTTAATCCAACAGCGACATCCGCCTGAGCATCAATTCAACGATGGCTCAGGCCGAAATGACAAAAGCCCTGGTTGTTGCCAGGGCTTTTTTTTCGGTTGACGTACGTTGGTAGCATGGCCGATTCGGCCGTGATCGCAATGAAACACGGCATCGCTGGTGGAGA
>CAZJEK010000067.1:15756-21316 GCA_964545005.1 uncultured Pirellulaceae bacterium | reverse complement strand
CGTGGCGGTATTTTTTGCTAGGCTCAAACTAAGTCGCACAATCTCCGAGGGAATTTGCGGAACACTAATTTGCACTAATAGAACACTGATTTGAGTCAGAGATATTAGTGTTTCATTAGCGAAGATTAGTGTTTTAAAAGCACTGGTTGGACCATCCGGCTATTAAGCCGGACTATTGCTCGGGCTTTTCTTTATCCCCCGCCCACCAGCCGGAAATGCCCTGGACCATTTTGCCTAGCAGTTTTCCGGACACGATGTCCTCGGTCAGGGTAGGGCGGTCGGCCGCAAAATTAAACCAGACCGCATCCAGATACGGCTGACTGTGCTCGGCAACAATCGTATAGATGCCGCGTTTGCCAATTTCATTCAAGCCTTGCCGGTAATGGTCGAACAAATGTTGATCCAGCAACGCCCCGGTGACTCTGACGGTCGACAGCGTTCCGCGGCCAACGTTGGTCACCTGGTCGACCGAATACATCGTCATCGCGCTGGACAACTCAAATAAACTGACCTGTTCGCGATCGGCCATCTGGTTCATGTCGGACCACATTTTGTTCAGCTCCGACTGGGGCATCAACTTGCGCGGATCAATGTTCGACAAATTGGTCGTGGTTTTCTGCAGCGTCTCCCGCAGTTCGTCCAGGTTGATCGGTGGTTGATCGAACGCGTCGGTGCTTTCGGAAGAAGCGTGCCCGATCGCATCCAGCAAGTCGGCGGTGCTATTGATCGTGGAATTTTTGTCGATAATCCCTTCGCGTTCCAGCTCAGCTGCCAATTCCTGTAAGTAGTACTTGGATCCATAAGCCACGTCGCTGATGATCGCCAGGATGGTCATCGGTGACAAATGCAAGGTTGCCATTCCAGCCAGGTCAACAAACGACCCGACAGTCTTTTTGGCAACGTAGGTGCCGACCTCGCCATCAGGAGCAGCAGGATTGGCCTCTTCTCCCTCGGTTTCCGGATTCAATTTGACACCGCCGACATCGTTGGCCAGCATGTCCAGCATTTGTTGAACAAACGTCTGGTAAGTTTTGGAATCCTGAAACGCTCGGGGGAGCAGCGCGGTAGCCGAGCCAGCGGTGGCCCCACTGACGACCGCTGCGGTACTCCGAATTGCGCGTTCGGGCAGCGACAGTCCATAAACCAAAAACTTGTAAACGGAATCGGGTTCCGGGGCATCGTCGATCGCTGGCGTGATGCGAGTGTCTTCAGGACGCTCATGCTCGGGGGTGGCAGCGCATGGCGTGTCTGATGTTGGATCGCTGGATTGGTTTGGGTCGTTCATCCGAGATTGCTCCTTACACGCCAGCGCCAGCAACTCCGGCGGCGATTGCGATCACTATGAATATCATGTACGCGATAAAAATCAGCATTGGAACAATTGCCAAAACGGTCCCAATAATTCCCATGATCATTCCAGCCTGTGTCAAGCCTTTGCCTTCTGGATCCATTGCACCGGCGTTGATCTGTTTCAGATCTCCGGACCCCATGGCCCAGGCGATAATCCCAGGGATCGCCATGAAATTGCAAACCAGGGCGAGAATTCCCATCGTCAAGATCGTGTTGCCGCGATGAGGTGCATAATGCCTCCCAGCAGGCTGACTGACGGACATTGTCGCCGCATACGGGTTGACCGTTGATGACTCCATCGGTTTGGCAGGTGGATTCGCCGAGTACGACTCGGCTGCCGTCGACTGGTGGGGGACCGCCAGGACGTGTTTACAGTTCGGGCATCTGGCTTGTTTCCCGGCGTGCTCTTCAGGAACCCGCAACGTCGTCATACACTGGTCGCATGAAAATTCGATTGGCACGTTGACCTCGGCAGGCGGTTGCGGTTTACTGTTCGGATTGGACGGTTGCTGGGTGAGGTTTGATGATCCAGTTTATCCCGTATTCGATGTTCGGTCTTTCAAATTGGGCACAAACTCACGCTCGTTCGCGAATTTTTCTGGCCTGGGCCAAGGAGCTGGTTGTTGAATCGTTACCGATCCCTGTTGCGTGATACCTGGTGGGCGTGGCTGATCATCCTGGTGTTTGGCCTCGTGCTGGGGATCCTGCTGCACCCGTTGTTTTTTTCGGCAATCCCGATCGCCGTCTTTTCGTTTTTCTATTTTGGCATCATGCGCTACGACGAAGATGGTAACGCCAAAGATGGTCTGTGAGTCACCAAATGTCGGTGGGGGGAGGCTGACATTTTTTGTCCAACCGATTGGGCGTTAGCCCCGGACAAAACTAGTTGAACCGTAAGCGTCGGACGGTCGGTGGCTAGCGCCAAAACCGCTGGAAGCAGGTACTCTCACTCGGCCGAGTCGGCCTTTCAGGGCCCGAGACGGTTTCGAAAACCCTCCACTCGCTATGGCTCGACCCTCCCGCGAGCGGGAGGGTGTCGGCTAAAAAAACTTTCCCGGTGTGAATCCGCTGATCGAATTCGGCTTCAATCCCTGTGCCCGGTTGCCTCCTGTGGCTGAGTTGCCATAATTCGGGAAGCTTTCCTAGAACGAACATGAGCATTTTTAGTCTCGACAGGACCTCAATGAGTATCTCCCCTGAAATTCTTGCCGTTGAAAAAGAAGCCGAACAACTGAAAAACGACGGCAAGATTGAAGAATCGATTGCCAAGTACAATCAGTTGTTGGAAATGGAACCGTCCTTCGTCCGTGCTCACCTGGCATTGTCCGTGCTGTACTTCAAAACCGAAGACTTCCCCAAGTCGGTTGAGCACGGGGAAATGGCCGTCAAGCTGGAACCAGACGATCCGTTCAATGCAGCGGCACTGTCGGAGACTTATCGCCGGGCGTTTGAGGGCACGCGGGATCCGATCTACATCGAAAAAGCCGAAAGCGTAAATACCAACCTGCGGTAGTGTTTGAATGCGAATCGCGAGCCAGCGGCAATTTGATACAAGCCCGCAGCGTGAGCCAGTAACAATTCAATACAAGCCCGCAGCGCCAGCGAGTGGATATTTTTACGTCAGGATCGAGTGTCCACTCGCTGGCGGTTTCGGAAGTTGCACTATCGCGGTTTATCCTTGGAAATGGAAACCCGACGCGTGAGCGAGGGCTACACCGACGCATTGCTCGAATGCCAAGCTTGTTGAATGCCGTTTGGCCGAAGGCCATGTTCATCGTAGCCTGGGGCACCGTCCCAGGAAAAACAGCGCAAATTCCCTGGTTGGCCGAAGGCCATATTCAATCGAGTCAGGTCTAATCGTTGTTAAAAGCGACATTGATCGTAGATGAAATTGGCTTTCAGCCAACGTCGCCATTTGCTTTTCCATTTCTTGGGGCGTTGCCCCAGGCTACGTTGCCCCAGGCTACGTTGTCCTAAGGCCGTTGGCCTAATTGAAATTCTCCGGGGATGTTGGGGCGAAAGCCCAAAGAAAATCGTACAAATTCAATCGCGCCCTGGAGTTGGGCGTCGTTTAGGAATGTGCCCCGTCCGGAACGGGTGGTCTACCCTGGCCAAGACCAATATTAAAAAACCTCCGAGATATCCCGGAGGTTTTTTGGTTAGTCATTCTCTGTCGTCTATCAGCCTGATCGGCCGATGGATCTCGAAAGCTGGCTGCTATTTCTCAGCAGAAACTTCAACGCTTTCGGCAACCAGTTCCTTGACCATGTCGTGAATCGCTTTGGCATTGGCTTCGCCAGAGCCAATCTTGATCAAGCGAACTTTGCCCTGGCGGTCAACAACGACGGCGTGGGGAATTCCGGTCACACCGAATCGCTCATTGTTATCGCTGTCCTTGGGAGACACGATCGATGGGTGTTGCATGTCTTTAGACTGGAGGAATTTTGCGATCGCCTCGTGTTCGACTTCGGGATCGGTAGGTTCTTGCTCACGCTTGGCCTGCTCAGCGTCTTCGTCCCACTGGTAGTTGTAATACCTGGTGACGCCGACGATTTCAAAACCCTGGTCCCCAAATTCTTCACGTAGCTCGCGCAGATGAGGGAAGGTGGCGATGCAGGGACCGCACCAGATGGCCCAGAAATCGTAAAGGACGACTTTGCCTTTAAGCGAATCGAACGATGCCTTGGCTTCGTCGTTGTTAACCCAGGCATCGACGTCCAGTTCTGGAACGGGCTGGCCAATCATTTTTTTCAGCTTTTTGGCAGCCTCAATCGTTCGTTCAAAGCGAGAAAAACCAGCGACCGCACGGCCGACGCGGCTATCTGCGGGGAATTCTCCGGTTTTTTCGCGGACGGTAGCGATCAATTTCTCCGCAACCTCAGGTTCGTCCCTGGCGATCGAGGAAACCTTGGACATGGCGCAGTTAACGTACTCGCTGGCAATCGCTTCGTTTTCGGGAAACTTGGCGAATGCTTCCTGGACCATGGCCATTCGCTTTTCCTCAAACTCGGCAGCCAATTCAGCATTGGTGCGCTGGTGGAATCGGCTGGCTGTCATCAGCAAGTTCGAAAGTTTGCTCACCGCCTCAGCGTCTGCCGGGTTTTTTTCTCGGGCGGCCATCGCTGACTTGATGTGATTGTCCAAACGCTTTTCCAAATTGGAGCGTTGATCGTCATCAAGATTCAAATTGGTCATGGTTTGAATCAAGCGAGCGACACTATTTTCTGTCCCTTCCATTTGATCGAGTTTCTCGATCGCTCCAGACAATCGCTCGTAGACCTTGTCTCCCTCGCCGGCACGAAATAGGGACATGGCGTACAAGTTGGCGGCGGCGACATATTGATTGCGGGGGCCAACCTGATCCAGTTGTCCTTCGGTACGGTCCAGGACAGAGCCATATTGGTTGGCCGCATCGCCGAACTTGCCTTTGCGCAGAAAGCCCATCCCAATCGACGAGCGAAGGTTTTCCAGCTGACTCAGTTGTTTCTCGTCTTCCGTTGCTTTCAAAGCGGCGTCGAGGGCTGCTGCTGCCTCTTTCGGTTTGGTCGAGGCTATCTTGCGAATCTCGGCAATGGCTTTTTGAAAATTAAAACCATCTTCTTGATTCTCAGCAGCAGCTTTCGAGTCTGGCTGATCCGATTTTTCATCATCCTGGGCGTGTACGGCGCCAACGGTCAGCAGCATGGCCAGTAGGCATAGCCAGCTTGTCAATCCTGTTTTCATTTCGACATTCCTGTTCTAAAACAACTTTGAGGTCCCCGCACGTTTTGTGCGTTGCCCGATGCGGGAACGAGAAACGAAGGTTATAGTGACGGTTCAAGCGGGCAATCGTCAGTATTATTTCTTCGTATAGATTGTGATCGATTGTCGCCGTAAATGCCACAAGCCCAACCAGGCAAAACCTGAATGAGTGAAGAAGAACACAGGTCCGAGGAAATAGTTGACGCTGGCAACACCCAACCCCCAATTCCAGTGGCGACGGTTGAATCCAACGAAGGAGGAGTCGTCACCCGATTGGCCGGTTCTTACATGTGGTTGCTGACGTTGATCTGTCTGGTGGTGGCCATTGGGCTGGTTTGGTGGTCGATGCCGCAGCAGGGGATCACGATCGTGATTCATTTTCCTGAGGGGCACGGATTGGAAGCCGAGGATAGTGTCCGGTATCGGGGCATCGAGGTTGGTGACGTCGAGGCAGTGGAACTTAACCCGG
>CAZJEK010000067.1:6931-15746 GCA_964545005.1 uncultured Pirellulaceae bacterium | reverse complement strand
TGTCCGGCGTTGATGTGACGGTCAATTTGAAATCGTTTGCCGAAGCCTTGGCTCGCGACGGAACCCGTTTCTGGATCGTCCGACCAGAATTGAGTCTCAGTCAAGTCTCAGGGCTGGAAACGGCCGTGGGGCACAAGTACATCGCGGCTTTGCCTCAAGGTGAAGCTGGGGAACGAAAGACACTGTTCGATGGACTGCCCGTTGCTCCACCCGATCTGTCCAATCAAGGCGGTATCGAAATTATCTTGCGGGGTGAACAGCGGTTCGGAGTGACTCCGGGATCCCCCGTTCACTTTCGCGGTGTCGTGGTCGGCCGGGTGCTGTCGGTCGAACTCGCCAAGAACAGCCAGCATGTTGACTGTCGGGTAAGAATTTTCCAGCCGTATCAGGATTTTGTCAGCAACCAATCCCGATTCTGGTCGTCCAGTGGCGTCGATTTTGATTTGAAGTGGGGATCAGGATTGAAGGTTGATATCGAGTCACTGGAAACGGTGGTCAGTGGTGGGATTTCCTTCTTGACCATTCAAGCCGGTGGTGAACCGATTCGGCCCGGTCAGTTGTTCACGCTGTATTCGGAACCCGAAGAGGACTGGATCGCCCAGGCCAATCAAACGTCGATGACAGATGCGGTCAATTTGCGAGCGGCCGTTCCGATGGCCATTCGCTGGGACCAATCAGGTTTGTTCGGCACTTCGACCAAGCGTGCCAGTTTCGTGGGTACATTGTTAGCCAGTGGCGACCAACGTCGGCTGATCGTGCCTGTCGACATGCTGATGCCGCCAGCCAAAGCCAAAGAAGGCACGTTTCAGGTTTCCATTTTTAACGCGCCGTCACCGTTGAAGTTCTTGGTGCCGGATGCTGAAGAACCGGTTACTGCTATCGAAATTAGTGAAGCCAGCGTTCCTGATGGTAACAACAATGCATTTACGCCCAGTGAGTGCCGGGTAGCGTCGGAACCGGAATCCTGCCTGGCAGTGCGACGAGAAGGGGTCGACGATCCGGCCATTTATTTTCATCTGCCGATTGCCGCTGACGATCTAAAATCGGATTGGCAGTTGAAGAATTTTGATGGTGACCGCGACGTCTGGCATGGCGCGCCGGTAGTGGCCGAAGCGGATGGGAAGCTATTGGGCGTGTTGCTGGTTGGGGATGACGGGGCGCAAGTCGTTCTCTGGCAGGAAGACTGGTTTGACGCACCGTAGATACTGACCAGGGATTTGCAGGTCGGTGTCTACCACACAACTAAGGTGTCACAAACCAGTAGTGCAGCGGTTCAAGTAAAAAATGGGTTCGCCAGCTTGGGTCCATCGACGTTGCAAGCCGGGAATCCAGTTGCGGCCATTCAACCAAGTTGCCCGCCCCCTGAATCAAGTGAAACGCGGCACTAGCGCTGACGAATACCTTGCAGCGTTTCGGTGAGATCAACTTCTTCGGCGTCGGCCCATAGTGATTCAAGGCTATAGAATTTCCGCGTGTCTTCGTCAAACAAATGGACGACGACGGTGCCAAAGTCCAACACGATCCAGCGACTGTTGTCGTCGCCATCAATGTTGGATCGTTTGTCGTTCAGTTGCTCTTCGATCGTCCGCTCGATCTCCAGACACATCGCCTTGAGCTGTCGCAAACTGGTTCCCGTCACGATCACAAAGTAATCGAATACGGCGGTGTGTGCGGTCATATCCAAAACCAGTATGTCGGTTCCGCCCTGTTCGGCCGCCGTTCGCGCCGTCAGCAACGCCAGTTCGCGACTGAGTTCGGGATGGGAACGTTGGGCAGCTGCCCCGGTAGGCGGATGTTCTAAGGGACTGTCAGAATTGGGCTGATCGCTCACGCAGTTTTCCTGGATAAAACTCATGGTTACACCGGGTTGGAGTCGGACACATCAGCCCAGCCTGAATTCAACAGAACACGGCGCCGGGCAAGTCTCCGAGCCAACCTCGGAGACATTGTACGACTGAACGAGCCGAAAACCAACCTGCAGGTTCACCTGAATCGGCCCAGTTACGCCGTTTGTGGGCGGGCCGATTCCCGTTTGCGACGATCCTGCGCTCGAACGCCAGGACGATAAGCGGTGCCAAAGTAGTGCAACAGAATTGGCAACAGCGAGAAAAGCGTCGATCCTACGACTGCCGCTATCAAAGCGAGTTCCCGCCGAGTCAACCGAGTTTCCTGGTCGTCTTCATTCTGAGCGGTCAGTTTTCCAACGATTTGCGACGTCAAATGTTTTTGATTGCCATTGTGATAAATCCCCTGCAGCCGGTTGGCAATTCTCCGCAGCGTGGTCACATCCTGTCTCGACTGATGCCCATCAATAAACGAACCCGTCTGGGGATCTCCTAGTCCAACCACTATGGTCTCGGCAACGGATGCCGGCATTCTTGGCATTCCCTGATCTGGCACGGTGTCGCCATCGGTCAGCAACAGGACAAACGTTGACCGTGGGTTCCACCCGTCGACCATTTCGGCGGCCGCCTTGATTCCATCAATCAACTTCGTTTTACCGGGCTTGAACGCATGGAACATCGGCATCTTTTCCATGATATGCCGCACGACTTCGTGGTCCTTTGAATCCTCCAACAGCGGCTTGGCATCGGAATACACGCCGATCACGCTGATCTTGAATTGCCGCATGGGAATGCGATTGAACAGTGACTCCAAAATCTCGGAAGCTCGCTGCCGACGACTTTGGTCGCCTTCGGGGCCGGCGTCACGCAGCCGCATGCTGGGCGAGACGTCGACCACCAATACCAGGTGTTTGTATTCCGATTCTGGAATCTGCTGCAAGTTGTGGACGCGAGGTTCGACAACCAGTAACAGCGAAGCGAATCCCCAACAAGCCAATCCAATTCCCGCCACACGCAGCAGCGGCGCCGCCATCGTCCACCACGCCCCGCGTCGATGTGGCCCAAACATCAGCGGTGCAACTCGTTGCAAACGCCTGGCAAAAATCAATTCGCCAATCACTGCCAGCAGCACGACAACCGTCGTAATGACTTCGGGAAGAATCTCTACCACGGCGTATACCTCAAACCGAGAATCGAGATCAGGCTAAGTCCCAGGAATGATAAACCCGCAATTGAAAACGGCGTAAACCAATCCAGCACTTCGGCATAAGTCCGTTTCATCTTGGCCACACGCATCTGATCGATTTGCTGGAACACGGCATTCAGCGATTGAGTGTCTTCTGGGCTGAACGACTGACCTCCGGTGATATTGGTGATTGCCGAAACTTCAGGCGGGGAGATGCCGCCGCCAATGTGAATCGAATACACGACAATTCCGTCAGCCAACAGAGACCGGCCGATTTCTTCTTCCTGACCGCTACCCAAATCGGCGCTAAAACCGTCGGAAACCAGGATGATCATTTTGTCGCCTTCGGGACGAGTGACCAGCACCGATTGACACTTCTTCAATCCCAACCCGATTCTGGTGCCACCGCCGTAACCCTGGGGCAAGCGGCGTGGATTCAGAAACGGCACAGCACACCGAAACGCCGACGGATCGGTCGTCAGCGGAATCCAGTGTTCAGCGTTGTCCCCGAACACAGTCAAACCGAAGGCGTCTCCCGACCTCGATTCGACAAACCCATTGATCGCCTGCATCGCGGCATCGTAACGGGTGCCAGAACCGAACTGAGCCAGCATACTGCCGCTCAAGTCCAAACAGAATTCAATATTCGTCAGTTCCCGCTCAGCCTTGGGCACGCCCAAATGCCGGGGGCCAGCCAGCAAGATGATGGCGGCAGCCAACATTAACGGTCCAGCACTGAGCAAACATTTCAGCAGAAAGTTCCAGCCCTGGCCTGCTTTGCCACTGCCATAATCTTGAGGTAAAACCATGCGGCGATCGGAACCATAACCCAGCTCCGGAAACCGGTCACGCAACCAGATCCAGACCAGCATGCTGGCCGGCACAAATAGCCCCAACAGGTAATACCAGTTTGCGAAACTCAACCGGATCCTCCCTGGTTTTGCAATTCATCAACCGACAACTCGCGATAAGGTTCCAGCAAAGTCGCCAGTTCGACATCGGGATCACGCTCGGGTCGATGAATCCAGCGTTCCAGCTGAACCATCAACGGCCCCGCTTGAGAATGTTCTCGGATTCGAGCCATCGCATCGTGGGCCGGTAGTTGTTCCAATCCGAGTTTCCTCCGCCACATGCCGAACAACATTCGCTCCAATTCAGCGTAGCAAGTGGTGTCGTTCGGATCAGCCAAGGCCGCTTCGACTCTAACTTGCAATAATTCGGCCAACGATTGGGGCGGCTTTTCCACCGGAGGTTTTTCAATCTTCTTTTTGCGTGGATATACAAGGTAGGCCAATACCAGGCACCAGCCAATCACGACGGCGGTGGCAATCTTGCGATAGCCGCCGAGTCTGGGCAACCAGCCCTGTTCCAATTCGTTGGGCTCGATTTGGCCGGGCTCCAGCACCGATTTAATTTCGACCGAAATCGATGGCAAGCCGTCTGTCGTCGAACCATCTTTTCGTATCAGCCACTGTGCCAGATCATACTGGCCCGGTTCCAGGCCTTGAAACATGATCCGATAGCGATACCCCTGGCCCTGTTCCGTCGCACTGACGACTCGGACCACAATCGGATCCTTGTCCTGGATCGGTTTGCCGGTCAATTCAGGTCCGGGCAAGATGATTTCTTCGATCAAGCCAGGCGCGCCGACGGTCGGGCTACGTTGATCGTCTGCCCGGACCATTGCACTGCCCAAACACAGCGCGCACAAAATCAGGCCGCAGCGAATCATCGGGATCATCATCGTGCTCCCCGTCCCAGCAAGCCGCGCGATTTGAAAAAATGCCTCAATCGATAAACGTAAGGCAAATCGGTGTCGATCACCAGCTGATCCACCCTGCCCCGCTTCAGTTCCTGGTGCAAGGATTCCTGATCAATCCCCAGGTTACGCCCGCGGGTGGTCAACTGCCGCCCCGTTTCGGCTTCGCGGGCTCGCAAAAAACCTGCACCTCGCAACTCCCGCTCGGCTGGGTCTCGCAATTGCAGCACAACGACATCGTGTTGCTGGCCCATTCGTTTCAAAGGCCCGATGGCCTCTGGCTGATGCAAATCAGACAGGACAACGATCAGCGAACGGTTCAACAACAATGGCCCCAGTTCGCGGATCCGATCAGCCAGCTGGGTCGTTTCCCGCACGTTGTAGTGTCGCAGCTTGTGCAGCCATTGCATGATCTTGCTGCGTGAAAGACTGGGCGTATACCGTAACTCCGTTTCGCCGACTCCCACCACCGCCACCGGACTGATCCGGTCCAGACAAGCAAACGCCAAACCACCAGCGATAAAAACAGCGGTGGAGTACTTACTGTGTTCGATGGAACTCGCCGTCATCGAGGCAGACGTGTCGACCAGTAAATAACAGGGCATTCGCTTGGGCGTTTCAAATTGTTTGACGAAATACTTGCTCGTTCTCGCCGTGATCCGCCAATCAATCGCTCGAACCGGATCTCCTGGCTGATAGGCCCGTGACTGAACGTACTCCGTTCCACTCCCTAAAAAAGGCGACGCGTCGGTTCCGTAACTCAAGCTGTCAGCCAACGCTTTCACCGCCATCACAAACTGGCGTGAATCAAGCGGATCGGATTTTTCGAGTTGGTATTCCATAGCTCAGCGACGGTCGGGGGCAGCATCAAAGCGAATCAAACCGCTGGGCTGATCAAGTAATCGTGGCAGGCGTCAGCCCCATCTCGTTCATGATGCTGGCCAGCACACTTTCACCGGTCAAACCATCGGCCAACGCTTCATAGTTCAACCGGATTCGGTGCAGAATCACGTCTTCCGCCAGAGCGTACATATCCTCCGGAACCACGTAATCCCGACCCTGAATCAATGCTCGAGCACGTGACGCCTTAAGTAGGGCAATCCCGGCGCGGGGACTGCAACCGACCTCCAGGGACGGGTGGATCCGCGTTCGATTCACGAGCTCGACAACATGATCAATAAATACGTCACTGATGTGAATTTCCTGGACGGCTTCCATGGCAGCGATCAGGTCCTCGGGCGATCCCACCGGTTCCTTGTCCAGGACGTCAAATTCCGTTCGTGCAACGGCACCCTTATCTTGCGTTCGAATCCCCAGCGCTGAGTTGCGCCGCAAGACTTCCTTCTCTTCTTCGGGAGTCGGATAATTCAAGCGATGACACAGCATGAAACGGTCGAGCTGAGCCTCGGGAAGTTCAAAGGTACCACTTTGTTCAATCGGGTTTTGAGTCGCGATGACCAGGAACGGGGCCGGCAGACTGAACGTTTCACCACCGATCGTAACTTTGCGTTCCTGCATGGCTTCCAGCAGCGCCCCCTGCACCTTCGGAGCCGCGCGGTTGATTTCGTCTGCCAACAGCAAATTGGTAAAGATGGGCCCTTTGAGAATCTTGAATTCGTTGGTCCGTTGGTCCAGGATTTCGGATCCCAAAATATCCGAGGGCAGCAAATCGATGGTAAATTGGATCCGGGCAAAATCCAGGTCAACCGTCTTGGACAATACCGACACCAATAGCGTTTTGGCCAGTCCAGGCACGCCCTGTAACAACAGGTGACCTCCGGTAAACAAGGCGATCAACGTTCGTTCCACGACAACGTCTTGGCCAACGACGACGGTCGCCACGCGTTCGCGAATCCGCTGAATGAACTTGATTACTTCTTGAGTCTTTTCTGACGTCGGAGCAGTCGACACGATGCAAAATATCCGTAGGAAGGAAAAGGGAACGTAGGTGCAAGCGGGACGCAGCCCTGGAGTCACCAGATTCAGTATATTCGAACCGAGACCATGATCAATCAAATAGTGGCATGGCTCGTCCGACAGGATCCAATTGGTTCGCGAAAGTTAGCGAAAAACGGCAAAGTCCAGCGGCCTTGGCGCTAGCCACCGACATACTTCCAGCGGCTTTGGCGCTAGCCACCGACGCTCCGAAACGCGCATCAACCACCGAGGCACAGAGACACTTTTGCTCAGCAAGGCCTGTCACTAGACCGCTGCACCTTGATACGCTTCCAGACCCGCTCGCAAACATTCCATCGCTTGTTTCAAGTCGTCCGTGTTCAAGACATAGGCGATCCGCACTTCGTCATGGCCCAAGCCCGGGGTCGCGTAAAATCCGCTGCCCGGTGCCATCATCACGGTGCCGCCCTCGTGGCTGAACGACTCCAACATCCACTGACAGAACCGATCGGAATCATCGACTGGCAATCGAACCATCGCGTAAAACGCACCATCGACCTGCGGACATAGCACGCCAGGAATTTCATCGAGCGCTGTTTTGAGAATATCGCGTCGACGTTGATACTCGCCAATCACGCCCTGGTAATACTCCGGCCCCAGTTGATAAACAGCGGTAGCCCCCTATTGCCCGAACGTCGGAGGAGACAGTCGAGCTTGCGCCATTCGTAAAATCAAATCGATCAGCGTCTGGTTCCGCGAAACGATGCTGCCAATCCGCGCTCCGCAAGCACTGAAGCGTTTGGAAATCGAATCCACGACGATCACATTCTGATCACTCTCCGGCAGTCCTAGCACCGAATGATGTTGGTGTCCGTCGTAGGCGAACTCGCGATACACTTCATCCGCGATCAGGAATAAATCGTGCTTGATCGCCAGTTGTTGCAGTGCTTCCAAAGCCGGACGCGGATACAACACGCCGGTCGGATTGCCCGGGTTGCAAATCATGATCGCGCGTGTCTTCGGTGTGATTTTCTCTTCAAACGCTTCCACCGACGGCAAGGCAAAGTCATCTTCAATGTGCGAAGTTACCGGCACGACCACCCCATCGCTGCCGAGCGCAAACGAAAGGTAGTTGGCGTAAAACGGCTCGGGGATGATGACTTCATCGCCTGGATTCATCAACGCTTTAAACACAAAGCTTAGCGCTTCCGATGCGCCCGTTGTCACCAGTACCTGGTGGTAGTCGGTCGGGTAACCAAGCCTGGAATAATAGGCCGCGATTTGCTCTCGCAGGGGCTGTAGCCCTGCCGAGTGGCTGTACGCCAGAACCTTCAAATCTGCATCTGCGATCGCCTGAAAAAACTCGGGCGGCGTTTCCACGTCCGGCTGACCAATATTCAAATGGTACACGTGCGTGCCATTCAACTTGGCGACTTCCGCGTAGGGGACCAGCTTGCGAATCGGGGAGGCGGGAAACGCCAGGGCTCGTTCGGAGAAATGAGGCATGTACTTACCGGTTAACTGAAGCAATAAATTTGAAAATGCATTTTATCCTTGGTTCGAAAAAACCAGTAGCCCGTATCGATGTCCCGATCTTCTCGTCAGAATTCAGGGCAATTGCGATGGCTCAATTTTTACACCGTGTTTCTCCAGCAACCGGGCGGCTTGCGGTTTGGCACTCTCGATCGTTTTGCTCAAACTGACCGGCTGCCCCTGCTGCTCGGCACTGGCATCGGAAGCCGACATGAACGCATAGATTTCGATCGTTTCTTCCGGAGATACCGGCGATTTTCCGGTCCGGAAAAACAGCTCGATCTGGTCGACCAGCGGATTGTAGCCTTCGTACCCGCCCGTTGAGGCAACGCCTTGTTCACCAAACACGGTTCCTCCATAAGCCGACTTGCCGCTACGGATGCCACGAAAGACGCCCACCCGATCATCGTCCCAAATCCCAACTACCACATCCGTCCCAGCGTGGCTGGTCCTTGAAACCGATTGGCAACCCGTCCCCATCACGGTAAACAATTGCTCGACTCCGTGAATGCCGTACCAATACAGGTCTGCATGAGTCGGCTCCAGCTTGGCGGGGCTGAATGTGCTACACCCGGTCACTTGGCCGACCAGTTTCCC
>CAZJEK010000067.1:323-6921 GCA_964545005.1 uncultured Pirellulaceae bacterium | reverse complement strand
GCTTGCAGAGCGGATTCGACGAATCGTAATGCCGATGAGGAAAAGATCGGCGTATCAAAATGCTGGGCCGCGCCGTAAATTGCGATCACCTCCGGCAGCGATGCGCCAACCGGTTTGTCGACGAATACGGGTTTGCCCGCGTTCAGCACCGGGATGATCTGCTGCAGATGCAATCGACCATCATTGGTTTCCAATAACACTGCGTCGACGCGCGCAATCAAGCTTTCAACGGAATCGACAACGTCGACACCCAATGTTTTGATTTCTTTGGTATAGCCCGGAATTCGCGAGGCACTGGATTCGATATCAGCGCTTCCCTGCGGATACGCGGCGACCACTCGACAGGGTCTCGTTGGCAGGCCATCAATTTCTGGCGGGGTTCGCTGCGAGTCGTTCATCCGCTTGGTAAACGCAATCGCATGGGAAGTATCCAGCCCGATGATACCGACCCGAATGGGCTCCACCGAATCCTGCCCAATTACTTCGCCAACCGATTGACTGAACAGCATCAACGCGGCAATCAGCTTTAATACTGCATTTCCACTCATGGCATTCCCAAATTTGCTATTCTTTTCTGTACCGCCAATATCTTACCGCATCTTGTGTCTGTCGTCTTTCGTTACAAGTAGCCGCACGCCAAGGCATTGATCGATTGACCAACAACAACCAGGGGAGTCCTCTGATGACCAACAATAATGAAGTCTCACGACGACGGTTCGTCGGCACCACGGCGGCCTGGGGAGCAGCCAGCATGATCCCTGCGGCCGCTTCAGCCAACCAGGTTGTTGGAGCGAACGAACGCGTGCAATTGGGCGTGATTGGCACTGGAAATCGGGGCTCCCAGGTCACCAAAGCGTTTCTGCAACACGACGATGTAGAGGTCGTCGCGATTTGTGACGTTTACGATGTGCACCTGAAACAAGCTGCGGCGAACCTGGCGCCGAAAGCCAAGCAGTACACCGACTTTCGTAAACTGTTGGATCGCGAGGACCTGGATGCCGTTTTGATCGCCACGCCCGACCATTGGCACGCCATTCAGACGATCATGGCCTGCCGCAGCGGCAAAGACGTCTACGTTGAAAAACCCCTATCGGTCACGATTCATGAAGGCCGACGCATGGTCGAAGTGGCTCGGGAACACAATCGAGTCGTCCAAGTCGGCACCCACCGTCGATCGTCCACCGATTGGCAACGGGCCTTGGAGATCATTCACTCCGGCGTGTTGGGTGACATCAGCCTGTGTCAAGCATACCGAACCAACAACATGTCGCCCAATGGCATCGGCAAACTCCAACCAACGACGCCACCGGCAGGACTGGACTGGGACATGTGGCTGGGCCCGCGCGAGATGCGACCCTATCAAGACAACATCACGCCATACAAGTTTCGCTGGTGGAAAGATTTTTCATCTCAGTTTGGCAACTGGGGCGTTCACTATTTTGACGTCATGCGGTGGGCGTTAAAAGAAGAATCTCCCCGCAGCGTTTGCACGTTGGGAGGAAACTACGTCGTTGACGATGATCGTACAATCCCCGATACCGCGCAAGCCGTTTTCCAATTCGATTCAGGAACGCTGGCCTTGTTTGGCACTTACGAAGGATTTGGGAATTCGATGTTGCGCAGCGGCGAGTTCGAAATCCGGGGTTCGCATGGCACCCTGTACAAAGACGGTACTGGTATTCATGTGATTCCCGAGCGACGCGGTCAATTTCAAACCCAGGATCCTCCCGGTGAAAAACTGGATATTGAAATGCGTGCGGCCAACCACCAGGACACCGTTAACCATACCCGCAATTTTCTGGACTGCATCAAGTCCCGCCAACGACCCAACGCCGATATCGAACGTGGGCATCGTTCGACCACGATGTCATTGTTGGCCAATTTATCGCTCGAGACCGGACAACGGCTGGATTGGGATCCCACCAATGAGACGTTTACCAACTCCGACAAAGCGGCTCAGCTGATGCATTACGAATATCGCAAACCGTGGACATTGGATTAGCTCGTCCAGCCGTCGACCGATATCAAGTGCGAAGATACATTGGAAACCAAAATGATGCGATTAAAACTACTTGCCATACTGGGGATCCTGTTAAGTTGCCAGTTCGCGATCTGCCAGGAACCAACGACTTCTCCTGATCAGGACAGCGGGTTGGAACTGGTTGAAGTTCGCAAGATCTGGGACCGCGCGGCACACAATGCGTTCACCGATCTGATCCGGTTCCGGGGCCGTTGGTACTGCGTTTTTCGGGAGGGCAAATCTCACGTTTCACCGGATGGCGCGTTACGGGTGATTCGTTCTGAGGACGCCAACAACTGGGAATCGGTGGCCCTGTTGACGGCGACTGATGGTGACTTGCGTGACGCCAAAATCTCGCAGACTCCCGCAGGGCAATTGATGTTGGCCGGGGCCAAAGCGTTTCATCAACCGGCGGAGCATCGCCACGAATCCTTGGCCTGGTTTTCCGCCGACGGCCAGCAATGGTCGCAGCCGACTCGCATCGGCGTAATCGATAATTGGCTCTGGCGAGTCCAATGGTTCCAAGGCAAGGCTTACGGGTTTGGCTACAACACGGGAGATCGCCAGCGTGGACTGAAGTTCTTCTCCAGCGAGGACGGCAAACAATTCACCACCGAAATTGAAAACGTACCAGGGTTGGGCACGTATCCCAATGAATCGTCGATCGTGTTTCGGCAAGATGGAACCGCGATCTGCTTGCTTCGTCAGGATGGAAAACCGAATGACGGGTTACTGGGAGTTTCCCAAGCGCCGTATCGCGATTGGAAATGGAAGTCAGTCGGATGTCGCATTGGCGGTCCGGACCTGATCCAGATCCCGGATGGCCGATTCATTGCCGCAGTTCGCTTGTACGACTCACAGGTCCGGACCTCGCTGTGTTGGTTGGATGTCGAGTCAGGCAAGCTGACGGAAGCGTTGAAACTGCCGTCCGGTGGTGACACCAGTTACGCTGGACTGGTCTGGCACGACGATCAGTTGTACGTCAGCTATTACTCATCGCATGAATCGAAAACCTCGATCTACCTGGCGAGGGTTAAGGTGGCTGCTTTGGCCAACGAGTGACTGTAGCCTTGGTTGGATGTCCAACTGATTTGTTGGCGCTGAGGTTGAATTGTCGATTGACTCGTTTTCTGCAAAACGCATCTTGTTGATCATGTTTATCTTGTCCATCCTGTCCCTGTTTTCGGACCCTTGCCCAGAATGGACTGCGAAGGCAAGATTCACCTGGAAGTTTGACAGGATGTTCAGGATCAACAAGATTGACGAGATACTCCCTGGTGGTGGATGCCTTAGATTGCGAATCGGGTGATCGAATGTATTTTGGTCCAGAGTCTGACATTTATTGTCCAGCCGATTGGGGCGCTGCTAGCTTCGGACGAAGCAAGTTGACGTGAGTATTTCTGAAAGTCGGTGGCTAGCCGTTACCAATCAGGTATCTCGAATTTCTAACAAGCTCCGCTACCAAAACTCCAAGCGTCTCGAATATATGAAGCAACGCCTCGAGTCGCGTCGATTCCCAAAATTGGGGCCGAAAATCCGCCGTTAATGGATGACGCGACTCCAACGAATGTGTTGAAACCAGGCCCGCTTGCGTTTCCGCGACCGAATCCCATGTATAGCGCGGAACAAGGCGTATACCCGGCCAAGGCAGAAAACGTGATATCGGCCAGAAAGTAGCCACCGGCAAGTGACGCGGAAGGGAATCGAGTTGGTGTCAAGAGGCGCGGTACATCCACCTCAAAGCCGCCCGCCGATAGACCTGCGTCAAGGCCAAAATCATAGCCGAGTGCAAGGCTCACTCCGGCCGTTACCGTAATTGATACTCCAACATTTGTTCGATTATAAAATAGCCCATTTTCTGTTGCCCGTGGCGCGTTGAAAGTCGCCATGCGGTTTAGCTGGACGCCAATTGGGATGGCAAGCCCTGTACCGCCAACGGTAAAGTCGCCAGCGTCAGCACTTACAGCGATCGACGAACCAGCCCAATTGACTTTACCGGTCGTCCGCGCTATCAAATTGCCGATCACCTGTTGGCTGATCGCCAGCAATGCCCCGCCAACACCCAATCCAACGACCACCTGGGTCAATGTATATTCGCCAGTGGGATCAACATTGACCAGTGGATTGTTCTCGGCATACAGATACCGATGAAGGCTCGCGGGGTTGTTGCTTACGCCATCAAATGGATCCGTTGAAATGAATCTGCCGGTCTGGGTATCCAGGTTCCGAGCTCTCAAATAGGTCAGGCCTGTCGTTGCATCAACTGGCTCGCCGGACAAACCAAAATCGGATTCCAATCCCACTAGTGACAGCACGTTTCCGAACGAATCGCGCCCGATTTCACTTACCAACGTTGATGAAGTGTCCGTCTGGGCAATGACCGAATTGATGTGATCTCCATGGTGGAAAATGAGGTCTCCGCTGCCCGTTTCACTACTGATGATGCGATCGCTGTATACAAATTCCCGAGTAATACCAACTTCCGAGTACTCTGCGAGTACCACTGGGAGTTCCCGGGTCACATCTACCAGGTAGTTAACCTGATTGCCGTCAACGGAGATCGAGACTCGGTTACCAGCGAGATCGTATTGATATTCAATCTCTGTTGTCTCGCCGTTTTCTTCGATATTCACTCCCGTCAATTCGTCTCGAGCATTCCATTGGTACGTGGTCAGGGTGCCTCCGTCACTCGACTCGCTGATCAGGTTGCCGTTGGCATCGTAAGCATACGAAATTGTTTCGCTGCCCGATGATTCCAGTAATCGGTCGTTTGCGTCATAGGTGTAAGTCGTTGTTCCTGCCGACGAATCGATCTTTTGGACTCGGTTTCCAAACGCATCGTAAACGTACTGAATGACGCGGCTACCAGCCCCGGTGGTGATGGTTTCCTTGACCAGCTGCAGTTCGGCGTCGTACTCGAACTCGGTCAACGTCCCTCGAGAGTCATCGATTGACAGGATGTTGCCAACGATGTCGCGGACGTACTCAATGGTGTACAAGACGCCGTTTTCATCCTGTAACTCGATTGAAGCAACCAGATCCTGGACGTCATAGGTTCGAATTTCCACGATTCCATTGGGGTAGGTCGTTGAAACTAGATTTCCAATTTCATCATATGCAAATTGAGTTGTATTGCCGTCGGTATCGGTCACCGAGGTCATCCGATTCAACGCATCATATTCGTACGTGGTTTCGCCAGATGATGTCGTTACAGAAACGATGTTAGAATTGCCATCGTATTGATATTGAATTGATTGGCCGTCGGGTTCCGTTTTCTGAACCAGTCGGTTTTCGGCATCGTAGGCAAACGTTGTGTCCCCGCGAGAATCTGTTGACTTGACAATATTGCCCAGCGTATCGTATTCCGCTGAGAACGATCGGCCGTCGGCATAGTCGGCTCGGACCAACCGCCCTGCCTCATCATAGATAAATTGGTGTGTACGGCCATCGAACGACGTTTCGGAAGCCAGTTTGAAATCGTCCGTATACGTGAACGTCGCTCGCTGTCCCAGCGGCCGTTCGATCGCAGTTCTTTGACCAGCCAAATCGTATTCAAAGGTGGTGACATTTCCATTGGGATCAACCTGATTAATCAGATTCCCAAAACGATCGTACGCGTAAACGGTTCGGTGTCCGTTTCCATCAACGACTTCGATCAGGTTGTTGTCTTGATCGTACGTATAAGAATTAACCACACCCCGTGAGTCGGTCTGGCGAATAACATTGCCGACAGAGTCATACTGAAATGAGATCACCAGACCGTTGGGCAGCGCCGATTCGACGAGTTGGCCGTTCTGGTCATATTGATATGTTGTTACGCGACCGAGCTGATCCTCCAGCCGAACCAATCGCCTGGCCTGATCGTATTCGCGCTTGATCTCATTGCCCAAGGGATCTCGTTCCAGGATACGATTGCCAACCTCATCGTATTCAATTTCAGACCGATTGCCGTTGGCATCGATGATGGCAATCACACGCTGGAGGGCATCGTATTCGAATTCCATAAACGGGTTGTCCGACAAATCCTCCGGAGTATCATCCGGCAAAATTCGTTTTGTCAGATTTCCGACGTCGTTGTACTGGTACCTCTCAACAAAGCCATTCTGGTTTTCAATGGCCGTCGTTCGGTCAGCCAGGTCAAACTGATATTCCAGACGTTCCCCACCCGGGCCGGTGACAAGCTCTGGAGTTGGCGTGTCGTTTCCTGACATTGTGTATTGCCGACCAAGTTGATCGACATAGGAAATCGGCCGGCCCAGTTCGTCATATTCCGTTTGTACACTGGAGCCATCGACGCCAATCAAGTTGATGACATTTCCGTTAGCATCCAGTTGCCTTTGTACCGAATACTCAACCAACTCGCCGTCTTCGTTTTCCACGAACACCAGATTTCCAGTATTCATTCCATTGGCATCGTAGGTGTTGATGCGTTCGAAGCCTCGTCGGTCGGTCACTTTTACGACATTGCCAAAGCTATCGTACTCCATTGTTTCGGTCGAACCATTCTCATCGGTGGCCGACACGACATTACCTCTGGAGTCGTAGGACAACTCAGTCACATTGCCTTCCGCGTCGGTG
>CAZJEK010000067.1:0-313 GCA_964545005.1 uncultured Pirellulaceae bacterium | reverse complement strand
CCCGCTGCGTCGTACTCCAGCGTCACCGTGTTGCCCAACGGATCGCTCAGGCTGGTGGCATTCCCGAAGTTGTCACGCCCAATTTGGGTGACATTTCCCAACGCATCAATTTCGGCGATGACGTCACCGCGAGCGTTGCGCTCAAACGTCGTCGTGTTACCAAGGCTGTCGGTTATCGCGGCAAGATTCCCGTTGGCATCGAATTGCTGGAACGTTTGATTCCCCGCGGGGTCAGTTATCGAAACAACGTTTCCGAACTCGTCGTACTCCAGCAAGCTGACGCCACCGAGTGGGTCCCGTTGTTCAAGCACGA
>CAZJEK010000066.1:6279-21654 GCA_964545005.1 uncultured Pirellulaceae bacterium | reverse complement strand
CAGAAAGTCGTTGAGCTTCTGGCCCACGAACTGGCCGGCGACGATGTTGCGCAGACCTTCTTTGAAGATCGCGCGAGCCAGGACGGTCGCCGTCGTTGTTCCGTCACCGGCGAGGTCAGAAGTTTTCTGAGCCACTTCGACGACCAGTTTGGCACCCATGTTTTCGAACCGGTCTTCCAGTTCGATTTCCTTGGCGACGGTAACGCCGTCTTTGGTGACCGTGGGTCCACCAAACGACTTGTTAATGATCACGTTACGACCGGTGGGGCCCATCGTGACCGCAACTGCGTCTGCCAAAGTGTCGATCCCACGCAGCATGCGGGCTCGCGCGTGATCGTCAAAAAGTAATTGTTTAGCCATGATTGTTCCTTGGTTGAGATTTGAGTCTTCGTGTTCCGGTTGCCGGTAACGAACTCAAATGCTTTAGACGACTTTTGCCAGGATGTCGGATTCGCGGAGGATCTTGACTTCGGTGCCATCGACTTCGATATCGGTGCCACCGTATTTGCCGAAGATCACTTCGTCGCCGACAGTCACAGCCAGCTCACCACGCTCACCGCTGTCGAGCAGTTTGCCGGGGCCGACAGCGACCACGGTTCCCCGTTGAGGTTTTTCCTGGGCGGTGTCGGGCAGGACAATACCTCCAGCGGTGGTTTCTTCAGCGGCCATAGGTTCGACAACGACGCGGTCATCAAGCGGACGGATATTGAGTTTTGCCCTGTTTGTATTCCTTGTGATTTATTGTTGTTTTGAATGAACCGGGAACTCCCGGTTCAGGTGTTGTTGATTTCAAGTGGACCGAAAGTGGTTTACATCATGCCCGGCATTCCCATGCCGCCCATGCCTCCCATTCCGCCCATGCCACCCATGCCCATGTCGCCACCCATGCCGTGGTCGTGGTGGTGGTCGCCGTGGTCCTCTTCTTCAACCGGAATTTCGGTGATCAGAGATTCGGTGGTCAGCAATAGCGAAGCGACACTGGCTGCATTTTGCAACGCCGTTTTAACAACCATGGCGGGATCGATCACGCCAGCTTCGACCAGGTCGCAGTATTCCCCGTTGTCGGCATTGAACCCCTGGCTGTTGCCTTTGAGCCCGCGGACTCGATTGACGACAACACCGCCATCGAAGCCTGCGTTTTCGGCGATGCTACGAAGTGGGTATTCAAGCACCTTGCGGATGATGTTGACACCAGCGACTTCATCACCCTGCAGATCGGACAACTTGTCGAGGGCCTTTTCAGCTCGCAGCAGCGCGATTCCGCCACCGGGAACGATACCTTCTTTAAGTGCCGCAGCGGTGGCCGACTTGGCGTCTTCGAGCAAGTCTTTACGCTCTTTCATTTCCGTTTCGGTGATCGCACCGACGTTAATGCGAGCCACGCCACCGGCCAGTTTGGCCAGGCGTTCCTGCAGCTTCTCGCGATCGTAGTCACTGTCAGTGGTTTCGATTTCGCGACGGATCTGAGCAACTCGGCCTTCGATGGCGTCCTTCTTGCCGGCACCGCCGATCAGGACGGTTTCTTCGGACGAGATCTTGGCTTTCTTGACGCGGCCCAGGTTTTCAAGCTGAACGCTTTCCAGGTCAATTCCCAGGTCCTTGAAGATCACTTCGCCGCCAGTCAATACTCCCAGGTCACCCATGATCGCTTTGCGACGATCTCCATAGCCTGGAGCCTTAACGGCACAGCATTGCAGGATGCCTCGCATCTTGTTGACGACCAAGGTAGCCAGTGCTTCGCCTTCGACGTCTTCAGCGATGATCAGCAATGGTTTCTTGGCTTCGCTGATTGCTTCCAGCAGCGGAATCAGCGATTTATTCGATGAGATTTTCTCTTCGAAAATCAGCAAGTATGGGTTGTCCAGTTCAACCGTCACGTCGTCCTGGTTGGTGACGAAGTGGGGCGACAGGAAACCGCGATCGAACTGCATGCCCTCGACCACGTCGACATAGGTCTCGGATCCACGACCCTCTTCGACCGTGATGACGCCGTCTTTGCCAACTTTCAAAAATGCTTCGGCCAGGACATCGCCGATGGACGAATCGTTGTTCCCGGCAATGGTCGCAACCTGCTTGACTTCCTTCTTGCTTTTCTCGTCGATCGGCTTGGACATTTTATCGACGGCTGCACAGATGGCATCGGTCGCTTTGGCGACGCCGCGAGACAACGCCATGGGATCGTATCCCGAAGCGATCATTTTCAAGCCTTCGCGGAAAATGGCTTCGGCGAGTACGGTTGCGGTCGTCGTTCCGTCACCAGCAACATCGTTGGTTTTGCTGGCGGCTTCCTTGACCAATTGAACGCCCAGGTTTTCGTAGGGATCGTCCAGTTCAATGTCTTCGGCGACGGTCACACCGTCTTTGGTGATTTTGGGACTTCCCCAGCCCTTGTCCAGGATGGCGTTTCTACCACGAGGGCCAAGCGTGCTGCGAACCGCGCGAGCCAGCTTGGAAACACCTTCCAGCAGGGGCTTGCGGGCGGCTTCGTCAAAGACCATTTGTTTTGCCACCGGATTCCTCCAAAATATTCAGTTGGTTTACTTGTTTTATCAGCGAGGCACATGCCGCGTTTAATTGACGCGATTTCGGTTGACGTACCGCCGTGTCGGGCACGCCAAAGTGCCTGCCAGAATTGGCAGGCGTACCGACTCAGCCGACGTTGAAGCAAGCAATGTGCCAAACTGGGGTCAGGCCCAAGTTTTCGCCCTGGGTCCGCTGGCCCGCAATTCTGCCGTTCGGATTCTGGTGTTTTGGAGCAATTGGCTGGCCGATCGCAACTTTTCCAAGCTTTTGCGGGTACCTGACATGGGTCGCTGGGTTACTGACAAACTGTCATTGCGGTCGGATGGCAGGTGTTTCCGTTCCCCGCAGCAGTGATATCGATACCCGATTTGAGTCTGCGGGCCCGATTCCTATAATCAAGCAGTCTCAGCCATTAACCAATCAGGATGCCATGAAGTCCAAATCTCGATTCGTTGCTTTTCGCCTGTTGTGTGTGTTTCCGGTTTTGTGCGGCAGCCTGTTCGTCGGCCACTCGATGGGCCAGACGGCGACGGCGGAGCCTGAGCAGGAGACTCAGCAGAATGAAGATCAAGCCGATTCCAAGCAGGATGCAGCTGACCGGTTCATGCGGGTTCGCCGCGACTATCGCGATCGCCAGGTTGCACTCGAAACGTCGATCACACGCTATGAATTGACTCGCGAAGATGGCCAGCGGGTTTATGTCGACTTGATCGGTGCGGTCCACATTGGCGAGCAGGACTATTACGAGAAGTTGAACGAACGGTTTGAGCAGTACGATTCGGTGTTGTACGAACTGGTTGCTCCCGAAGGCACTGTGATTCCCAAAGGTGGTGGTCGCGACCAGGGTGGCGTGCCGAACCCGATCGCAGCCATGCAAATGGGAATGCAATCGGTGTTGGGGTTGGAATTCCAGCTCGAGCACATCGACTACACGAAGGATAACTTTCGGCATGCCGATATGAGTCCCGAAGAGTTTGCCGAGAGCATGAAAAACAACGACGAAAGCATTTCCAAGTACGCGCTCAAAGCCATTGGTCAAAGCATGGCGATGCAGTCGGCTGGGCGGGGCGGAGATTCGATCGGGATGATGATGGCGATGTTCTCCAGCAACAAAGAGCTGAAAATGCGCCGTCTGTTTGCCAAGCAGATGCAGGATATGGAAGCCGGGATGGTGATCTTTCAGGGAAAAGAAGGCTCAACCATTATCGACCACCGCAACGCTAAATGCATGGAGGTTTTGGAGCGGGAAATTGCTGCGGGCAAAAAGAAGCTGGCGATATTCTACGGAGCCGGTCATTTGCCAGACATGGAACGACGCTTGATGAGCGATTTCAAAATGAAACGCGGTGGTCAGGTCTGGCTCGAAGCCTGGGAATTGAACAAGCGATAATTTCGCGTTATTGCAGTTTATTCCCACCGCCCAGTCTCAATCCGGCCGCTAGTTTCCTCTGACATGATCTCTGTTAGCGCGAATGTCAGGTAGGCGATCGGAAGCAGCATTGAAAATGAAGTGGCCAGTTCGATCCATTCTGGCCTAGTGCCGCGTCAAGTATTGATTTTGGGGTTGGCACTTCAATTTAGCGATTGGTTTTTCGAGCAAGATTGACTCGCCAACCCCAATTTTTAAGTTAGACGCTGCACTAGCAGAAACAAAACAAAGCTGGCCAGTGCGAATCGCATCATGTTGATGACAAAGCTTTTCGACACGTCCTCATTCCTGGGCCAATGAATAGCAAACGATCTCTTTATCGTTTCTGGCAAAAACGCATTGGTGAGCGAATGCGGGGTGGCTCCAGACGATTTTGCGACCTGAGGTTTGTGCTGTCGGTTCGACCATGTTGGCCCGGCCCAGTTCCTGGTAGCTTGCGGGAGTCATTTTGGCAATGATCAACTCACCCTGCTCGGTGGTAATGTAAAAGTGATCGTCATTGCGAACAATGAATCCGGTGGTGCTATTGGCTGGTCGGCCATTGGTGCAGGTCGCCAGTGATTCCCATTTGCGTTCGCCGCTGACCAGTTCAATGCAACGCAGTTTTCCTCGTACGTCAACACCGTAGATGTGATCCTGGTAGATGACAGGCGGGTTGTGGTCGGGGCTGGTACCTTTGCCGCGCCAGACTTCGGTGACTGCGGGTTTGTCGGAAGCGAGTTTCAACAGCAACGTGCTTTGCAGAGCCGTGGTTAGCAGATAGTCGTCGTGCTTCAGCGGAGCGATGATTGACATTTTGTAGGCTGGCGCCAGTTTTTCGGACCAGTAAACGTCTCCGTTTTCCGGGTCCATTCCGTTGATGGCTTCGGGGTGGAAAATCAATAGCTGCTTTTTTCCCCCGGCTTGGATCATTGCCGGCGGGCAGTAGCCCTGTTCCGAAGCAGTTAACGCTTTCCAGATTTCTTCTCCGGTGTTTTTGTTGAACGCGACCGCGACACTACCCTGCCCTCCCACGATGCAAAACAGCTTGTCACCATCGATCAGCGGGTGAGCCGCGAAGCCCCAGATGGGCGTGGTCGCGCCAAAGTCCTGCTTCAGATCACGCTGCCAGATTTCTTTTCCATCGGCTGTCGACAGGCACGCCAGGTTGCCTTCGGCACCGAGGAAATAAACTTTGTCGCCGTCGACGGTTGGTGTCGCTCGTGGCCCCAGCGAATACGAAATTTTGTAGTGACTGTCGTATTCTTTTTTCCAGATAACTTTCCCTGTTTTTCGATCCAGGCAGAGAATTCGTTCCTGTCCTTTGACGTCACTGCGACGACCGGGGTTGAACGAGTGTTGTCCTGATTGGGTAACGAAATCGGTCACGTAAACGCGGTCGCCTGCTACCGCGGGACCGGAAAAGCCAGCTTCGATGGGTGTTCTCCAGACCTCTTTCAAACCTGATTCAGGTATGGAGCGAATGACGTTGTCTTCTTGCCAGACGCTATCGCGGTTCGGTCCCAACCACTGCGGCCAATCATCGGCAGAGGAAACGGATCCGGCTGCAATTGCCAGAGCAAGCAGATTCAAGAAGCGAACAAAAAGTAAGCGGTAGTTGGAAATCGACGTCATCAGTTGCTCCGCGAGGGGTAAGGTGGGCTTGCCAGGATTGTAAACAATTTTCTCGGACACTGGTTGGCCACGAGGTTTTCACGCGAAGCCGCGAAGAAAATACAGAATCGACTTCGCAGCATTGCGGATTCGCGTGTCAAATCCCCGGGGGGGAAGATCACACTTTTGCCGGTCGGCGGAGCGTAACTTTGCTGCCGGCGGCAATGAAGACAGAAACCGGCCGGGCGGCCAGCGGTCGGACGAATTGCTTGCCGAACAGGCGTCTGACATCACAAGTGAAATTGGCCTGGGCGGCATCCCAAAGCACCCACTTGGGCCGATCGATGTCGTAATAAAACGTGCTGCCATGGCTGACCTGGTATCGGGACAGGTGGTCGAGAATGAATCCGACTTTTGTACCTGGCTGACGCTTGGTGATGGGATCACGTCCTTTGATTCGCACCCGATTGTCGTTGCCTTCGACTTTCCATTGGTAATCGATTTCGGGAGCCTGGTTGTCTCCGTAGCCGCGACTGTTGCTTTTGATGTTCAGCAATTGATATTCGTGCGGTACCAGGTTGTGCAACGCCCAACAGCCCAGTTTACTGGAGCCATAGGTTTTCAAGTACAGAACGCCGCGGCGGTTGGAATCGCTTCGTTGACTGACAAAACACCGCAAGCTGAGTTCGCAGAATTTGGGAATCAGCGGTAGTCCCAGCAACGGCAGCTTGCGGATTTCCATGCAGACCAGGCTGACAAAACAATCGCCCTTGTAATAGTCCAGCGTCAGACTGGCTGGGATGCTGGGGGCCAATATTTTTGGATCGATCGTAAAGTTGAGCGCGGTTGCGTTGGCGTGGACGACGCTCGTCATCGGCTTCCCTGATGGCGGCGGTAGCTGTGCAGAGACATTGGATGCGTTCGTTGTTCTCGAGGTCGTCACCATGGATTTCTCCCTGATTGATGGAAGTGAGCGGTGCCATGTGGGGCAAACATCATGGGACCAGTCGAGGGGGTGAGGTCGGCAATTCGGTAGCTGGTAGATTGGTGGCTTGGCTCTGAAAAGCCTCCCAGGCCCGGAACGCGTTGGCGCGGTCCTCCGAAGAGATAAATCCGGCACGCTTGATTTCGATCTGTTGTTCTTGATTGACTGCGTCGGCAGGAAACCCAAACTCGGTCGGCGATTTGCCGGAAAGCTGGATGCTGGCCAGTAACGCAACGTCACCCAGTCGAACCGTCAACACCGACTCGACTGGTGTTTTGCCGGCATCGGAAACAAGATGCACGTATTGGCCTACCAGTGCAGACGAGTGGAGCACCGGTTCCAGTTGCTCAGGGGTTTCAAGCGTTCCCTGTTCTGCCAGCAGACTTAGTAAATCGGCTCTCAGGACGGCCGCATGCTGTTCCGACAAAACATCTTTTAAGAGGGCGTTGTTCAGCCGTTGGTCGTCAAAGGCGCGGTATAGCTGGCGTCGATAAAAAGAGTACGGATAACCTTCTGGCAGCGTCGCCAGATAGCGTTCGACCATTGCCAGCCAAAGCTCATGTTGTGGGTGTTGCTGCAACGCTTCGGCAATCGATTCCCGAGCCAGCGTTTGGGTGACTTGTTGCCAACGCGAATGAGACGTGCGATCCGTTTCCGGTGGTGGGCTGCGGCCGAACACTTCGGTAAAACAGAACAGGGTAGCCGGCAACGAGCCATGAACGTGTTGAAGTGTTACCGACCGGTATTGGCGCGTGACCAGTCGATATCCCAATTCCGTGATGGGTTGGCCAGCTTCCCAGGCGTCGATGATTTCACCCGCGTCGGCATAAATCTCTGCGTAGCATTTTCGAGTTTCAGGGGACTTGCCGTAGGTGGTAGCGAATGCGTTCCAGCCGGGCAATGTTGCTTCGGCGTCTTTTTGGAATGACTCAATCAATGACTTTTTTTGATCGCGGATCAACTGAGTCAGCACACGACGAGCGAGCATCTGAGCGTCGTGTGGTAAACCGGACAGAGGGTCCATCGCCAATCGAAGCTGAGGGATTGCGGACTGCCCAATTTCAATCAGCTTCGCTTCTGCCGATTGGCGTTGTTGAAACTCATCGCTGGCCAACTGCTGGATCAGTGTGTTGGTTTGATCGCTGGGGGCTTGTCCGTTGGCAGCGATGGGGAGAGCCATCAGACAGCCGAGCACCATCCAGCCCGCCAGCTGGCCCACGGTCCCAGGCGGGATGAAGTCAAACAGAATTCGAGCCGACCTGTCAGCGCCAGGTTCGGTTGCGATCAAGCGAAAGGTTGGACGAATCCTGCTCACGAACGTCCTCGACGGGGCCGACGACTTTTAAGGAACCTTCATGGTAGCAGCTGGCGAGCCGACAAACAACATTTTTCGCCTGGCTGGACCCGTTCCCTATTGGTCTGGCCCGCTGGGCTATATTAAAACGTTTTGCCAAGTGGTCTGTACCGCCATGTTGTTTTGGAGTCGATGTTCCTGGATCTTTCGGCAATACCACCGTGATTCAATGCATCGCCCCGAACATTTACGTGTCACCAACCACCAGCGTTTTCGAGCGTTCTGAAATCGATTTGCGAGCCGCCATGCCGACGACGATTCTGTTTGATATCGATGGGACATTGATTCATGCCCGTGGTGCAGGCATGCAGGCGATCGGACGAGCGATGGAGGAACTGTTTCAAGTGCGAACCCTGCCCAGTGTGCGGGTTCATGGCCGAACGGATTTTGGCATCTTGTCCGAACTGTTTTCGCATCTGAACCTCGATTACAAGCAGCACCAAGATCAGTTTCACGAAACCTATTTGCGACATTTGCCCGCCACATTGTCGGCCACTCAAGGTCAGGTCTTGCCAGGGATTTCCAGTTTGCTGCCGATACTGGTGGACCGTTCCGATGTTTCGTTAGGCTTGTTGACTGGCAATGGCCGTCAGGCGGCGATGGTCAAGCTGTCGCATTTCGGGCTGGGTGATTTTTTTCCCTTTGGTGGTTTTGGCGATTTGCACGGGAATCGTGACGACGTCGCGCGAACGGCGGTCCAGTCGGCCCAGCAACATTTGGGCGACCAGTTTTTTCCCGAGAAAGTCTGGGTCATCGGAGATACACCGGATGATGTCCGTTGCGGTCGCGCGATTGGAGCTCGCGTTCTGGCCGTGGAGACGGGCGGAGCTGATCGTCAGGTTTTGGTCGAATCTGATCCGGATCTACTGATGGAAGACCTATCCGACATCGAGCGTTTTCTGCAATCGGTCGTTGATGGCTGAACAGTGATTTGGACTTGCGGTGCGCCAATGGGATGGGTGGTCCTGTTGGCGGCGTGTGAGGGGCATGATGACGCCATTATGAAACGAGATTAGTGGTTGCTCTTAAAACGCAATCAGCCTCCGGTTTGGGCTGGCAAAATGCCCCTCATTAGGTTGCCGTTTTTCCCGATAATCGGCTTAACCGATACATTGATGGTTGAAGCGGCAACATCCCGTGAATAGACTAGCACACTCGGTTGACTTTTGATTTTGGTTAATTGCTGTAGAGGTTTGGGCTAACGTAGGCGAGCTTTCGGAGGAAGGCCGTCGGTAACGTTGATAACCAGCTTTTGCGGGTTTTCCAGCAGCCCTCCCACCAGTACATCGGTATCCGGGACGAACACCTGATGAATAACTCACCGCTCACTTTGGCTCAGATCATGGGAGCCATTCATCGCCACCGGGGCAAGGCATTTTTTGTCTGGTTGGTGGTAATGTGTGCCGTGGTCGCAGCCTATCTGGTTTGGCCGCGACAGTACAGTTCGGAAGGTCGACTGTACGTCAAGATGGATCGCAACAATGCTTCGGTCAATCCATCGTCCAGTGGCACCCAGGTTTCCATTCAGGATACCCGCGAAACAGAAATCCGTTCGGTCGTTGAAATTATCAAAAGCCGAGCTGTGCTGAACAACGTCGTTGACGAAGTTGGCGCCGACCAGATCCTGGAAAACGGGATCTTTGATTGGATGCCAGGCTTGTCGATGCCAAGTTTTGGTCGCGGTGGTGACTCGGGAGAAATGTCAGCCGAAGAATATGAGCATCTGAAAAAGCGGGAACTGGCTGTCAAGCGGCTGTTGCGAAACATGGATGTGTTTGCGGAGAAAAAGACTTCCGTGATCTCTGTTTCCGTACAATCCAATTCGTCTCAACTGGCGCAGGAAATTGTCAATCGGATTTTTGAAAACACGCGCCGAGTCCATTTGCAAGTCCATGCCGTTTCCCGATCGGCAGACTTTTTTGATGAGCAGTTTTCGGAACAGGAAAAAGAACTGGTCGCTGCTGTCAATGAGTTGGCTGAATTCAGGAATAAGAAACGAGTCCACTCGATCGGTGCCGCTCGCGATACCTTGCAAGGTGTATTGGCGACGTTGGAGCAGAATACGTTAACGGCGGAGGTCAATCTGGAAGAAGTTCGCGAACGGGTTGCCAAGCTGGAAGAATTGCTGAAGTCAACCCGCGCTCAGATCGAACTGCCTACCACGGGAGTTGAACGGTTGTCGTACGAAGATTCCAGCACCGAATTGTTCAAGCTGAAATCCGAACGAGAGCGACTGTTGGCAACCTATAACGCCAATCATCCCAAAGTCAAACGGATCGAGGCCCAGTTGAAGGCGCTCGAACCTTCCCTGGAATCGATGGAAACCGAGCGGACGGAATCGCAGTTGACGACTAACCCGGTCTACGAGGCCATTGAAATTGATTTCGTCAAAGCCAAAGCTGAAATGTCGGCGGTTTTGGCCCGTCTCAAAGGGTTGAAGGCCAAGCATCAATCCACTCTGGCGAAGCTGGAAGAACTGAACAAAGCGGAAGTAACCGCCGATCAGTTGCAGCGAAACGTTGATGTGGCGCGGCAATACCTCGCCATTTACACGCAGAAACGCGGCGAATCGAAAGCCATGGAAATGCTGGACGATCGCAATATCTCCGACGTGGTTGTCGCTCAGGAACCGACGCTGATGGTCAAACATAACAGTCCCAAGGGCAGCCTGGTCTTGCCACTGGGCTTCATTGCCGGGCTGGTTGCCGCCTTGGCGTTCACACTGTACGCCGACCGAAACCACTTGAGCGGTCCGTTGAACGAATCGGAAGTTGAGCAAGTCCTGGACTTGCCGGTTCTGGTTACCCTGCCTCGTGTCTATTCCACCCGAAACATGGTGAACTGATGATTGAGAATAATCTGCAACGCCGCCGTACAGGTCGTCGTTCCATCATGCCCAGTTCCAGTTTGCGAGGACATTTCTTCGCTCTCGCCAGACAAGTTCGACAGTGGGCCGAACCCAAGCTGAATCGGCAACGCACGGTTTCGGTCGGTGTGACTTCATTAGAGCGAGGTTGCGGTGCCAGCACGGTCAGTTTCAACTTGACCTGCGCTTTGGCATCGCTGTGTCGAACCCGTTCGTTGTTGATCGAATCGGATTTCGGTAGCCATTATATCACTCGTCGATTGGGCCATGCCAAAGCACCCGGCTTGGCCGAGTTGCTGCTGGAAGTTGCTTCACTGGATGAGTCGGTGTTTGCCACTCCGATCCCCAATGTTTCGATCATCGGCTGCGGGCAAAAGGATCAACAGTCATCGCTGGAATTGCCTTTCGATTCGTTGGAACCCTTGTTGGCAGAAACGCTTCAGGATTATTCCTACGTGGTGTTTGATTTGCCTTTGGCTTCCGATTTGACGTCCTGCCACTCGATCGCGCCGCATCTGGATGGCGTGATTTTGACGGTCGATTCCAACCTGATCGATCAGCGGCGAATTGCCCGGTTCAAAAAACAGGCCGAGGCGTATGGGACGGAAGTAATCGGGATCGTGTTAAACAAATCCTGATGGAATAGTTCTGCCTGGCGATTGCCTGGCAGATCGACTGGATCGACACGCGTCGAATCCAACAACCGCCACCATTGCGGTTGCCTAGTGACTCACCTTGACTGGCTACTTTGACAACCTGGACTGACAGAATGATTCGCAATCAGCGAACCACCGCCTTACCGTTAGGCCGCTTCTGGCGACGCAAGCGTCGTCTGGATGTGGCACAGGTACTCCCGGACGACAAGTTTCAATGGGAACTGAAGAAAGAGATTTATCGATCGGACCGACGGCAAGCCGGTCGGGAATTTGGCCTGATTCGACTGATCTTGCCAGCTGGATTGTTGACCCCGGAGTGGTTTCGGTCAGAGCAATTTGCAGCGATTTCCGATCGACTCCGAATTACCGATGTCGTTGGTATCTACCATCAACAGTTGGCCATCCTGCTGCCTGAAACCGATAAAAACTCGGTTCTGCTGGTCGCCAACGAAATCATCAGGCGGCTGGAACAATTGGGGGTGTCGATCGATTCCGAAGTTGCGGTATACCCTCAGGATGACGATTTGATTTCGCTGGCTGACGAGATTCGGCATTCGATTGTTGCAGACCTTGAAGATGACGACGACGATTCGATTGGCCCCGGTGATGTCAGCGATTCCGTGAATTCTTCCATCGATCATCGATTTGACGATGTTCACCTGGAATCCGATGGTGGCAATCTCGCGACAGCCGTTGCTGCTCCACCACAGGCAAAACTTCACAGTAGCCAGGCGATGGCGGCCAGCCGAGTCCAGCCGATTCATCGCCGGGTCAAACAGGTTAAGCATCGTTTTGTACCCAGTCGCCCGACTCCCTGGTGGAAGCGAACGATTGATATTGTGGGCGCCGGTACAGGCCTGATTCTGCTATCGCCGGTGTTCCTCGCAGCCAGTGCCGCAATTAAGTTAAGTTCGCCAGGGCCCGTCTATTTTCGGCAATTGCGAGAAGGTAAAGACGGTAAGCCATTTTCGATCTACAAGTTTCGCACGATGGTGATCGATGCTGAGCAGCGTCAAGATGAGCTGCGAGATCAAAGCGAACAGGATGGGCCGGCGTTCAAGCTGACTGATGATCCCCGCGTGACTTGGATCGGCAGGTACTTGCGAAAGTCCTGCATCGACGAACTTCCCCAGCTGATCAACATTCTCAAAGGGGAGATGTCGTTAGTTGGTCCGCGTCCGCTACCGGTCCATGAATCGTTGGCCTGCACTGCCTGGCAGCGAGCGCGATTGACCGTGCTGCCCGGATTGACTTGTACGTGGCAAGCCTACGGCGGTCGGGATGTCAAATTCTCGAAATGGATGGAAATGGACTTGGAATATATTGAGCGACAGGGACTGTTCTATGACGCCAAGTTGATTGCCGACACCGTCGTGCTGGCCGTATTACACAAGGGTTCCGTCTAGTTGTATCATGCGTTTGGCAACTGATTTTCAACGACCTTCGGCAGTAGCCCGACCGGCAGCTCGGTCGACGGCAGAGATTGTCCGTCGTTGGATGGATGTGCCGGTGATGGTGCTCATCGGGTACTTTGCCATCTTTGCCGTTTCATTCGGAAACCTGGTCGATATCGAAGCCGACAACGACAAGGTCTCTCTCTCCGGGCAGGCACTGATCAAGATCATGTTGCTGGGCCTGGGTGGTCTGTATGGCGGCATTGGGGTCCTGACGAATCAACGCGTGCGGGATCTGTTGTTTTCCTTCCCCGTGATGTACATGGTGTTGCTGGCCGGGCTTTATTGCCTTTCGGCACCCTTTTCAATCACGCCCCTGATGTCGATGGCGTCCACGATCTCGATCATCTGTGTGCTGTTGATGACTGTCACGGCATTGGTTCAATTCGGTGTTCGGCCGATTCTGCAGACGATTTTTTACGCAATGAGCCTGTACGTTGTGCTGTCATGGGTCGCGTTTCTGCTGGTTCCTTCAATCGGCGTCTTTCATGAGGCAACCGTTGGCGGCGAAACCGTCGAACGGATGGGGGGATTAGCTCACCCCAATACTTTGGGGCAGGTGTCCGGGTTGACGCTGGTGTTGGGGTTGCTGTTGTTCAAACTGCAGCCTCAAATTTCCAAGTGGCGAATGCTGATTCTGGTGTTGGCGGCCGGTTCTCTATTGGCCAGCCTGTCCCGGACATCATTGTTGGCGACGATTGTGGCCATGGCCGTTGTCTATCGACAGCATGTCTTTCGCCGTGAGAATTTCGTCCGTGGTCTCTGGTTGTTGTTTGCCGGCGTGATCCTGCTGATGGCCGCTGCAATGTTTTCTGATGTGGGGTCGGTAATTGCTGGAAAGCTGGGCATGCTGTCCAAGTCCGGTGATGTCGGTGAGTTGACCAGTGCGACGGGGCGTACAGACATCTGGGCGTACGTGTTGGAGTTGTTGTGGCGGAGCCCGGTGGTCGGCTACGGTGCCGCGACATCCAAGTATTACCTCAACGAATATTCGCTGCACACGCACAATCTGGTGCTGAACATTGCCTTTTCAACGGGCGTGATTGGTGGCCTGGTTGCGGTCTGGATGTGCTTGGACCGGATCTTCCGGCTGTTCTTTCATCGTCATCCGTTGGCCGATGCATTGATCGTGTTCATCCTGGTAAACGGTTTGTTTGAAAACGTGATCTTTTCCATACTGGCCGGAGTGCCGACGATGATCTGGATCACTGGTCTGGCGCTGCCACAATTGGTCGATGACGAAGCCAATCAAGTATTGGTCAGCAAGGGAGCGCAAGACGAGCCGGACCTGTTGCCAACCGGGATCATCCGGGGAGGTCGATTTTCATGAGCCAGCAACTAGTTTCGGATCCCGCCAAGGGGGGCGAGGTGAAAATCGAATCGGTCCACGCTGGAATTCAGATGGAAGTTGAGCCGCATCCGGTGCTTGATGTGCACCTGGTGTTGTTGAACAACTATGTTCGCAAGCATCATGTGGTCAGCTACCAGGCATTAGCAAAACGAGTCCGAAAACTGACCGTTTTGCTCTCGACGCCGATGGAACCTGATCGGGAATGGGACGCCGAATGGGGAGACCTTGACGTTCGGGTTCAGAAAAATCTGATGTGGACCGCCAAGTGGAAGCATTCAGCTGGTTTCAAGGAAGACAACTTCATTCATGTACCAATTGATACGTCCAGACAGTTGAAACAACTTCAGCCGGATATCGTCCTGTCGTACGAGATGGGAATGAGGACCATTCTGTCCGGCTGGTATCGTCGGTTTCATCTCGATGTACCGTTGGTAATGGTGGGCAACATGTCCCAGCACATTGAACAGGAACGAGGTCTGCTGCGACGAACAGCGAGGAAATTCGTGCGCCGGTTGTCCGACTATTTCACCTACAACGGTCCCAGCTGCAAACGTTATCTCGAGTCGTTGGGGATACCCGCTGACAAGCTGTTTCATGTTCCTTACTGCATCGATCGCGATGTGGTCTATGAGCAACCGCGAGCCCCGATCGATCCTGGACGTCCCCGACGATTGCTATATTGTGGATCGATCAGTGAACGCAAAGGCGTCGAGCCATTTTTGAAACAGCTGGTCGCTTGGCTTGAACAACACCCAGATCAGCACGTTGAATTTCAACTGGCTGGAGTCGGCGATCAGCGGGAACGGCTGTTGAGCTTTGAGCGTGACAACTTGAAATTGAAATTTCTCGGTATGCTGGATCCAGCCGGGTTGCGATCGGCGCATCAGGCCGCCGATATCGGCGTAATGCCAAGTTTTGCCGATGAATGGGGCCTGACAACGATCGAAGCACTCGCTTCGGGCATTCCCGTTCTGGGCAGTTGGTACGCGCAATCGGTGGAAGCCGTTGTTCGGAACGGCGTCAACGGTTGGGTGTTTAAACCCGACCAGCCGGAAACCATCGATCATGCGATTGATCAGGTGATGTCGCTGACGGCTGATCAGTTGGACGCGATGGTCACTGATTGCCGTCAGTCGGTGGCTCATATTTCTCCGCAGGCGACGG
>CAZJEK010000066.1:0-6269 GCA_964545005.1 uncultured Pirellulaceae bacterium | reverse complement strand
AGTTGATTCATGCCGCCCTGCCCCACAAAGTCGCCTGAGCGAAGTAAGTTCTTGCCGGTCTATCAATCTTCAAGTTAATCCCTTCTTGCCCGATGAACCAGAAACCACTTGCCAGTATTTCAATGGACCTGGATAACAAATGGTCCTATTTGAAGACCCAGGGTGGCGACGGGTGGCGGGGATTCCCCAGTTACCTGGATTACGCTGTTCCTCGTATTTTGAAGTTTCTCCATCGTCGCAATCTAAAAATTACGGTGTTCGTGATCGGGCAGGATGCGGTGCTGGAAAAAAACCATCAGCCGATTCGCCAGATTGCTGCTGCGGGACATGAACTGGGCAATCATTCATTCAACCATGAACCGTGGCTGCATCTGTATTCGCCGGAAGAAATTGCCGCCGAGCTCGAACGGACGGAAGCTGCGATCCATTCCTTGACTGGACAACGAACGATTGGTTTTCGCGGTCCAGGGTTCAGTTTCTCAGATGACGTTCTCGATCAACTGGTCCAACGCGGGTACCAGTATGATGCGACCCGGTTTCCAACCTACCTGGGGCCGTTAGCGCGTCTGTACACGTTTTTCAAATCGCGGCTGACTCGCGAGCAGAAAGAAGAACGCAAGTCGCTATTCGGAACGTGGACCGATGGCTTCGGCACCTTGCATCCGCATTTACTTGGCAATCAGCAGGGATCCATTCTGGAGATCCCCGTCACGACGATGCCGATCGTCAAGGCACCCATTCATGGCAGTTACGTACTGTATCTGGCCGGGTATTCCAAAGCGTTGGCGAAGGCCTATTTCTGGATGGCGATGAAGCTCTGCCGGCTGTTTAAAGTCGAGCCGTCGCTGTTGCTGCACCCGCTTGATTTTCTCGGCTGTGACGACGAACCAGAACTGTCATTCTTTCCGGCAATGAACCAGCAGTCGGCCGACAAAATCGAAATCATGTCCGAGTGCATCAAAATGTTGGCTCGGAATTTCGAACCGGTGACGATGGAGCAGCATGCCAGGTCTGTTCGCAAACAGAGATTGGCCACGACCCATCCAGTCAAGAATGTTGAGGGAGCATTCGCGGGAACGGGATCGGTTGTTTCGGAGGAAGTTTGAGCCCGGTTTCGGCAGCCCATTGCTGTCGCTCTTCCTCGGACGCGTAGAACCGAAGCCAGGACTCTTCGTCTTCCACGATATCCAGGCATTGCCATTTCAAATAACGACCGTTCAGCTGAACCATCTTCTCTTCTGAAGGAAGGATGTCACGCTGGATCAAGCAGTACAGCTGGCGATCTGATAAATGGTCGGTGTGGATCAGCAGGATGTTCTTTTCGAACAACGAACCGATGACTTGATGTAGCCGGTCGTGCACCTGGAAGTCGTCCAATTCCGAGTGAAGGGGCAGCATCAGTTCGGGCGTAAACCATTTTGCGATCGGGAGCACGGGAGCTTTCTCCCAGGCTAACAGCGAGGTCAGGAATTCGTTTTCCCGGCGAACCGACATCCGGTCCAGATCAACCAGGTACACGGACTCGTCGAGGTATGGCTCCATTTCGTCACGAAGCCGTGCGTTTTGCAAGATCAGTTCTACGTCGGACATAGTTGGGCCGGCAGGCAAATTGGGGATGTCACTGGTAAGGCCAAATCGGCCGCGACAGCAGCAACTTTATCAATGCCCCGGCCGACAACAAGAATCAATTCAGCCAAAGCGAAAAAAATGCGCTGAAGAACGATAGTCGCGCCGCGAAGATCGCTACATGTCGCAAGGTTTGACATGAGGAGCCAGAATTAACCTTTGGCTTGCCCGGGCGATTCTGATCATCCTGCTACATTTTGCAACGCTGGTTAAATGAACTAAGAGAACTGGAGCGCACGCTTTCGCGAAAGGCTGATATTTTTATCCAGCTGAACTGTTTGTCGCTCAGGTTGAATGATCGATTGAATTGTTCACTGCAAAAACGCATCTTGTTGATCATGTTCATCTTGTCCATCCTGTCCCTTTTTTCGGACCGTTGCCCAGGATTTACAGTTTGCCTGGAAGTTTGACAGGATGTTCAGAATCAACAGGATTGACGAGATGCTTCTTGGCGGTCGATCCCTGAGACTACGAACCGGGCGAACAAAAAAGCTTTCGCGGAGCGAACGACAACAATGTTAACTCATAAACGTTAAGGTCGACGTCCAAATGCAGTGCACGCAACTTCCAAACTCACCCTCGGACCTGTCCAGTCCCGTGGACCCGATACTTGAACGTCGTCAGCTGGTCGACGCCAACTGGGCCGCGGGCGTGAAACCGTCCTGTGGCGATACCGATTTCAGCACCCATGCCGAATTCGCCGCCATCGGCAAACTGAGTCGACGCATTGTGTAGCACAATGGCCGAATCGACTTGTTGCAAAAACTGTTTTGCCGCATTCAGGTTCGAAGTAACGATGGCTTCGGTGTGGCCGGACGAAAAGCGGGCAATATGTTCGATGGCTTGATCAAGAGAGTCCACGACTCGGGCCGAGATGATGGCAGCCAGATACTCGGTCGACCAATCCAAGTCTGTGGCCTGCGAGGCATTCGGGTACGCGGCGCAAACTCGTTGGTCACCACGAATTTCACAGCCCAACTCCTCCAGCCGACTGAGCACTGGGGCCAAGTTCGTGTCCAGGCAATCCCGATGGATCAGCAGTGTTTCGGCTGCCCCGCAAATTCCTGGTCGGCGCATTTTCGAGTTGGCCACGACATCAACTGACATTTTCAGGTCGGCCGCAGCATCGAGGTAGACGTGGCAGATACCTTCCAGGTGAGCAAAGACCGGGACTCGCGATTCGGTTTGCACACGTCGCACCAGCCCCTTGCCTCCGCGAGGAACAATCACATCGAGGTTGCCATTGAGCCCCGCCAGCATCTGACCGACCGCGGCGCGGTCGGTGGTCTGAACCAGTTGAATGGCTTCCTCAGGCAGCCCGGCACGTTTCAGTCCGGCCACCAATGATTGGTGAATCGCTTGGGAAGAGCGAATCGCATCGCTGCCACCGCGAAGGATCACGGTGTTGCCCGCCTTCAAGCACAACGCACCAGCGTCAGCGGTCACATTGGGCCGGCTTTCGTAGATCACGCCGATCACGCCCAGTGGCGTCAAGACCCGTTCAATGTTCAATCCGTTAGGGCGAGTCCAGTTGGCGATAATTCTTCCGACCGGATCATCCAGGTCTGCGATTTGATTCAACCCCGCTGCCATCGCAGCGATGCGATCGTCATTCAGCAGCAGCCGATCCAGCATCGCATCGGACAATCCATTGGCCTGTCCCGCGTTCAGGTCTTGTTCGTTGGCGAACAAGATTTCAGGAGTCGAACTGATCAGCGCGTCAGCCGCAGCGCGGATGGCGGCATTTTTAACTTCGGTATCAGCATTGGCGACCGTTTTGGCCGCTAACCGCGCCTGCTGTCCCAGTTGGTTGATTGTATCGTTGACTGGCAAGTAAATTTTCCTCCCAGAAGTCATCAACTATTGCGATTTCGTTTCGGATTGTCGATGCAGCACCATGTTGTCTCGATGGATCAATTCCGTGCGTCGTCCTGCTCCCAGCACTGCGGCGATCTGTTCACTCGAGAGTCCCATTACCGCGTTGGCATCTTCGCTGGCGTATCCGATCAGACCGCGGCCAATTTCCAGTTCATCGCAGATGATGGCCACCGTGTCGCCTCGTCGAAACGGCCCTTCAATGGCCCTGACTCCCGAACACAGCAGGCTGTTGCCCGCGCGGATAGCCCGAGCTGCACCGGCGTCGACATGGACCTTGCCAGACGGTTGAAGTTGTCCACCGATCCACTTTTTCCGGTCGGACACCGGGTCGGAATTAGCAGCAAACCAGGTTGCTCGAGCGCCTTCCCTCAAGCGTCCGATCGGATGATAGGGTTTGCCGCTGGAGATCACCATGGCGGTGCCAGCGGCGGTGGCAATCCGGCCGGCTTCGATTTTTGTTTTCATGCCACCGGTGCCGTGTGGTGAGGAAGATCCACCTGCCATGGCTTCGATCGATTCGTCGATGGATGCTACGTTTTCGACGAAATGCCGGGACACGAATGATTCGTCAGCCGATTCTGGCGGCGGTTGGGTGTATAGCCCATCTACGTCGGACAGCAGGACCAGCAAGTCGGCGTTCATCATGGATGCCACGCGGGCTGCCAATCGATCGTTGTCGCCGTAGCGAATTTCACTGGTGGCGACGGTGTCATTTTCGTTGATTAGGGGGATCGCCTGCCAGTCCAGCAGCTTGGAAATCGTCGCTCGAGCGTTCAAGTATCGCTGGCGTTGCCGGGTGTCTTCAATGGTCAGCAAGACCTGGCCCGAAGCGATGTCGCGACTGTTGAGCACCTCGGCGTAAGCACGGGAAAGTTCAATTTGTCCGACCGACGCTGCGGCCTGGCTTTCGTCGAGTGTCAGGGGATTGGTGCGACCGGGGTTTAATTCTGGATGTCGACGAGCCAAGAGAATTCTGCCCAGGGCAATCGCTCCCGAAGAAACCAGGATCGGTTGAACCTGCTGCTGTTGTAGCTGGTGGAGGTCGTCGGCGATCGATTCCAGCCAGGCACGGCGGAGCCCGTGTTGCGGATCGACCAGCAACGCCGACCCGATTTTGATCACGATCCGACGGTACGTGCGGCAGCAGAGATGTTTCACGGACGGAAGCCAAGTGTCAGCTGAGGATCTGGTTCCTGTTCAGCGTCGGGGGCCAGTTCCTTAAACAGCAGGCTGGGCTGAATCCCGGTGTTGTTCTGGTACTTGTTGCTTTGGTATTCCTGAATTTTGCCGTGGATCTGGTGATAGAAAATCTGGCAGATGGAAATACCCGGATAAATCTTGATTGGCTGAACCGCGAACATTTCCAGTGTCCAGAACCCGGCGAAACCGACGTCGCCAAAACCTGCGGTGACGTGCACGAACAAGCCCAGTCGACCGATCGAAGACCGCCCTTCAATCATCGGAACCAGATTATGAGTTTCGGTTCTTTCAACCGTTCGCCCCAGGTACAAGCGGTTGGGTTCGAGGACCAGACCAGATTCGGGAATCTTCATATTTCGGACACGATTATTTTTCTTCATGTCCAGAACAACCTCCTCATAGGTCACGATGTCCTCATGGAGCGTCAGGTTGTAGCTGTTGGGATTAATGTTCTCCGGATTGTAGGGGTCAATCAGGATGTTGGTCCCGAGATTTTTTTGAATGTCATCGCCGGAGAGGATCATGATCGGGATTCCAGGAAAAATGGAGCGGGCGTCAAGCCGACAGGCGATTGGTTGAGCTGGTCAGGTTTGGATTGTGTTTTCCCCGCCTGCGTGTGTCAAGTCACAGCCAAACGGAAACGGCCAGCAACTTGAACCATTTGTTCGACTACTGGTGCCTGGACAGGTAGATCGCGGTATAATCACGGAGTTTCGTTAAAGCCATTTTCGGGGCGTAATGTGCCCAGATGCTTATCTCGATTGGAAAGGTATTTGTTAATGAACCAGAACCCTTACAAGGCAACTGGCTACGGTTATCACGCCGTCGTGGCAGCTCAAGCAGGTGCAAGCGAACGGTCAGCGTTTATTCAAAAAACTTATCTGCATCTGCTGGGTGCGATTTTGGCGTTCGCAGCGATCGACACCTTGATTATTGGTGTCTTTGGTGACCGTCTGGCGCCGATCGTACAAGCGGTTGGCGGCATGGGATGGCTGGTTGTGTTGGGCGTGTTCATGGTCGTCGGTTGGGTCGCCGATCGTTGGGCTCACAGCACGACTTCGCGAGAGATGCAGTATTTGGGGCTTGGCTTGTACGTGCTGGCCGAAGCGATCATTTTTGTCCCGCTGTTGTACATTGCCAACAAGTTTGCGCCCGGTGCGATTCAATCAGCGGGCATCATGACCGCGGTTGTATTTGGTGGATTGACCTTCGTTGTTCTGTTTACCAAAACCGATTTCTCATTCCTGCGGTGGGCTATCGTCGCTGGTTCATTTATCGCATTGGGATTGATCGTGGCTTCGGTGTTCTTTCAAGGGCTTTCCCTGGGACTATGGTTCTCCGTGGCCATGGTCGTGTTGGCTTGTGCTGCAATCCTGTACAGCACCAGCAATGTTTTGCACCATTATCACACCGAGCAATACGTGGCCGCATCGCTGACATTGTTTGCTTCGGTCGCATTGTTGTTCTGGTACTTGATCCAGATCTTCATGTCGTTTGACGAGTGATTTGAGATTTGAGATTTGAGATTTGAGATTTGAGATTTGAGATTTGAGATTTGAGATTTG
>CAZJEK010000065.1:0-21762 GCA_964545005.1 uncultured Pirellulaceae bacterium | reverse complement strand
GGTCGACGCAGTGAGCGCGCCAAGCGTGGTCTTGGTCAGGGTCATGGTTGGTTCCTCCCTAGATCGAGTTGGATATCCGCGTTCCGGTCTGTCACCGAGGCGCGCCAGACGACGGGACCGGGGACCAGCGTCGGGCCGCTGGGATCAGGCGCATGGCCCGCGATCATGCGCACGAGCGTCTCCGCGGCGAGGCGTCCCATCGCGCGATAGGGCAGTTCCACCGTCGTCAGCGGCGGGAACAGCATTTCGGCGATCGGGCGGTGGTTGTCGAAGCCGGCGACCGAGACTTCCTCGGGGACGCGCAGTCCGCGCGCCCGGAGGATGCCGTAGACGCGCATCGCCATTTCGTCGTTGCCGCAGCAGATGACGGTCGGCGGGGCGTCGAGGTCGAGAAGCTGCGCCAGCGCGCGCGTGAGCAGGTCGCCCGCAAGACCCCTGCCGGCCTCGTGCGCCGCGACAACGAGCTGCGCATCTTGGGGCAAGCCAGCGGCTGCCAACGCGTCGCGATATCCCTGCGCGCGCAGCCCCACGGCGGGCATCACGGGGTCGAGCGTGAGAAAGCCGATCCGCGTGTGCCCGCTTCGGATGATGCGTTCGACGAGCGACGCCTGGCAGGCGCGGTCGTCCGGCAGGATGGCCATCGTGCCGTTCGCGTCGAAGCAGTTCGCCAGCACGACAGGACAGCCGACGATGGACAGGTCCAGCGCCACCTCGCGGTGATACTCGGCGACGTAGATCAGCCCCTCGACGCGGTGCTGCGCGAAGGTGCGTGCGAGCGTTGGCACGGTTTCCGCGTCGCCACCGGTATCGGCGATCATCAGGATCTTGCCCTGCGCCGCCATCTCCTTCTGGATCGCCTGCACGATATTGAGATCGGGAAGGCCGGTGGGCTCGGTCGGGTCTGGCGAACCCGAGATCGCGCCCGTGATGAGCCCGACGAGCCCCGACCGGTTGGAGCGCATCATGCGCGCGGCCTGAGAGGGCACGTAGCCGAGCGCATCCATCGCACGCGTGATGCGCTCGCGGGTCTTCTCGTTCACCGGTGCGTCACCGTTCAGGACGCGCGACACGGTCTTCGCCGAGACCCCCGCCTCCCTCGCGACGTCATATATGGTCGCCATCGTCATCCTCCCGGCACGCGACTGCCTCTGCAGCCGGTCAGGCTTGAGACATCGGTGTCATGTCATCGGTGACATAAGTCGAATCGGCCAAGCGTGTCAATCATTGGCCTCGCTGGGAGCACGTGAGCCGGCCTGCCCATGAGAACCGAGATCACGGCAGGCCAGACTTCGGACTACATCGGCTTCGATCTGGTGATGGCTGACGACCTTGCAGGTATGTGCTCGGCGATCTAGCGAAGGGATTCCGTCCCTCCTCGGATCCGAACTGTCATCTTAACATAAGATCGATTATCGCCGTAAATGCTGTAGCCGGGGCACATTCCATCTTGGCTTGCGACCCGCGATCCAGACCTACGCCGAGCGCCACATCATCCGCAATTGCAATGCGGTGGCGCCGGGCAAGATCGTCACCGGCAAGGCCGGGCGCACCGCCTCGGAGGAGGCGATGGCCTATTCCCGCAGCTGCACCCCGATGCCGCGGCTGGCCGGCCCGGCGACGTGGCCGGCGCGGCGCTGTTCCTGGCCAGCGACGAGGCCAGCTACATCACTGGCCACAATCTGCTGGTCGACGGCGGCTGGATGGCCGCCTGATCATGCCGCCATCGGCGCGGTGCACGGTCCCGGTGACGCAGGAAGCCGGTTCGCTGGCCAGGGCGCGGCGTAGCGGGCGAATTTGGCCACTTTGCCGTAGCGCCCGGCCGGGATCATCGCCCGCGAGCGCGCGCGGACCTCATCCATATCTATGCCGCCGCGCTCGCCCGACATGGCGTCGAGCTGGTCCACCCGGTCGGTGTGGATCCGCCCCGGCGCCAGGCAGTTCACCGTCACCCTGTCGGCCGCGGCCTCGCCCGTCAGGGTCTGATCGGACGGCGAGACGCGGATGATCTGCGCCCAGACAAGGGCGCCGGGCGTCTCGGTGAGCCAGATCGCGCGGCGCTACGACGTGAACGCCAATCCGGTCTTCACGGGGTCCTTTGCAGGAGGGCATGGAATCCTGCGCTAGGCGTCGAGGATTCCACGGCCGACGCGGCGATCTGATCAGGATCATCCGGTGGACGGCCATGGCCGAAGATCATCGCATGATCTCCTCCCAGTTCCGCCCGCCGTAGAAAATCCGCAGGATGACGACACGCTCGTCTTCCACGGCAAATGCGATGGTCACGCGGCGCTCGAACCCGATGATGCGAAGACCCGGCCGGACATCATCGCGGCGATGGCCACGCTCGGAGACATGGGTGAAGCCTAGGCAATAGTTCTCGATGCGTTCGATGTAGGAGAGGGCGATTTCAGGGGACGCGGCGGCGGCGATCCAGTCATAGAGCGCGAACAGATCGTCTCTGGCTTCCGGCGCAAAGATGACCTGCCGAACCCTCAAGAGCCCTCCGGCCGCTGTTCGGCGTGATGTGCGCGCAGCTCGTCGAACACCTGGGAGGCCGGGATGCCGCGGTCAGGATCGGCCTGCATGGCGTCATAGACCGGCGCGACTTCCTCCCGGAGCCAACGGTCAACGGCTTTCTCGCGCTCTTGGAGAGCGCGCAGACCGGCCCGGACGACCTCGCTTGCCGAGGCGAACGCGCCGGAGTCAACCATGCGGTCGATATAGGCCGCGTGCTCTTCGGGGAGACTGACGGTGCGTTTGGTAATGCCGGACATCGGGTTCCCCCATACGGACGGTATGGCGTTATCATACCGCAAACCAGCGCAACACGTCCACTGCCCTGACCCTCAGGATGTCCAAGGAAACGTGCCGCAATATCATACCAACAGCCGCCGAAGCCTTCCGCCAGTGAGTCAGCCGTCTGCCGAAGTGGCAACTTGAACAGAACCTCGATCGACAGGCAGAACTGGATCACAGCATCGGAGAAGACCGGCGGATGGCCAGGGCAGCCGACCGTTTCCGCTGACCAGTTTGTCTCCGGGATTCACATGTGCGCATTCTTCCGAAGCGCGGCCAGCAGATCATGGAAGCGGTCGCCCTGGACGACCACATGGTCGCGCATGGCCTCCGCAGCGGCCTCGCCATCGCCCGCACGGATTGCCGAGACGACGGCATCGTGCTCGTCGAACGAGCGGGCCAGCCGGTTGCGCACCTGCAACTGCATGCGCCGATAGGGTTGCAGGACCGCGTGCAGCCGCGATGCTTCCTGCGCGAGGAAGGCGTTGTGCGTCGCGCGATAGATGCAGAAATGGAAGGCCGAGTTCTCGGCGTAATAGGCATCGATCTCGCCGGCCTCGGCCAGACGCCGGCATTCTTCGTGCGCCTTCTCGAGCTCGGCGAGCTCGGCTTCCGTGATCCGCCGCGCCGCCAGGCGCGCACAGGCGGCCTCGAGTTCGGCCATCATCTCGAACCGCTCGGCAAGCTCCTCGACGCTCCACTCGGAGACGAAGGTGCCGCGTTTCGCGGCGACGCGCACCAGCCCTGAGGCTTCCAGCTGTTGCAGCGCCTCGCGGATCGGCGTGCGGGAGACGTCGAATTCGCGCGCCAGCGCCTCGGGATCGAGTTTCGCACCGGGCGGGAATCGCCCGTCGACGATGGCGTTCTCGAGGGCCTCTCGGATCCGGACGACGTTCGGAATGGTGCTCATGGCATGAACCTGGGACGACAATTCATTCATTTATATGGTGAAACCTCTTAAAACATCCAGATGCATATTTGTTATATACAACAAAGATATATTTCAGTACATCAATTGGCAAGCAAGCATGGGAGAGATTCGTGGCCGGACCGAACATCGCCTTTCTCAACGAGTTGATGCAGAACATCGGTGCCGGGGTCCGATGGCGCGCCTCGGCACCCATCTCGCTGGTGCCGGCGGATCGGCGACTTGCCGAAGGCTGTGTCCGGCTGATGCGCCGGAGCGGGGAGGCGTCCCGCATTGCCGTGGCCGCGCAGGCGCTGGAGGACTATTCCGAGCTGGACGCCACCGGGAAGGCGCGGTTCTTCCGCATGCTGCTAGAGGAGTACAGCGCCGACCGCGACGCCATCCGCCGCGCCCATGCCGCCTTCGATGAGGAGGATTCCGAGGCCGCGCTTGCCCGCCTCTTCGCCGTCGTCGAGCCGCGGCGGCAGACGCTTCTGCGCCGGCTCAACCTTGCTCCGGGAGGCACCCTTCGGCTGGTACGGATGCGCGAGGACCTGCTCGCGGCCATCCGCGGCGAGCCCGACCTCGCCCCGCTGGACGTCGATTTCAGCCATCTCCTCGCGTCCTGGTTCAACCGCGGCTTTCTGGTGATGCGCCAGATCGACTGGAACACGCCCGCCGCGATCCTCGAGAAGATCATCGCCTACGAGGCCGTGCACGAGATCAGGAACTGGAGCGACCTTCGGCGCCGGCTCGAGCCCGCCGACCGCCGCTGCTACGGCTTCTTCCATCCCGCCACCGGGAACGAGCCGCTGATCTTCGTCGAAGTCGCGCTCTGCCGCGGAATGCCCGATGCCATCGCGCCATTGCTGGAAGCCGGAGAGGGCTCGGCGGCGGGGGGAATGGACACCGCTGTCTTCTACTCGATCAGCAATTGCCAGCCCGGCCTGAAAGGCGTCTCCTTCGGCAACTTCCTTATCAAGCACGTCGCGCGCGACCTCGCGCGGGACCTTCCGAATCTGCAGACCTTCGTGACGCTCTCGCCGGCGCCCGGATTCGCCAGATGGCTCGCCAACGAGCCGGACGATCAGGCGCGGTGGCTGAGCGCCGCACTGGCCGAGGGCGCCTGGCAGGCGGATGCTGCCCTGCAGGCGGATCTGGCGCCCCAGGTGCAAGAGTGGGCGGCGCGCTATTTCGTCGAGGCAAAGACGGCCTCCGGGGGGCCCGTCGATCCGGTGGCGCGCTTCCATCTCGGCAATGGCGCCTCGGCGCACCGGATCAACTGGCCCGGGGACCTCGCAGCCGGTGCCCTGACCCGGTCGCACGGCGTCATGATCAACTACCTCTACGAGCCCGACGAGATCGAGGCGCGGCACGAAGCCTTCGTCGCCGACGGCACCATCGTCTGCGGCCCCGAGCTCCGCCGTACGCTGCAATCCGCGCGCAAATCCGCCACCTGACCCGATCCATTCCAGTTTCAAAGGGAGACGAGATGACCACCACGATCTTCGACATGTTCGAACGGAGCTGCCGCGCGCATGGCGGCAAGCCGCTCTTCGAGCGCCCCGGCCAGGCCGACATCTCTTTCGACGACGCCATGACACAGACGCGGGCCCTCGCCACCGTCCTGCACGAACTCGGCGTTGAGCCCGGTGACCGGGTGGCGGTTCAGGTCGACAAGAGCCCCGAGGCGGTGCTGCTCTACCTGGCCTGCCTGCAGGTCGGCGGCGTCTTCCTGCCGCTCAACACCGCCTATACAGGTGCCGAGATCGACTATTTCCTCGGCGATGCCGAGCCACGGTTGTTCGTCTGCCGGCCCGAGACGCTCGACGGGAATGCCGGGCACGCCTCGGCGCAGATGGGCGTCGAGAGCCTCGGCAAGTCGGGCGACGGATCCCTCATGACACGGGCCGCCGCGGCCGCGCCGCTGGCAAAGGCGGTGGAGCGGGCTCCAGGTGACCCGGCGGCGATCCTCTATACCTCCGGCACGACCGGGCGCTCCAAGGGCGCGGTGCTGACACATGGCAACCTCGCCTCGAACTGCGAGGCGCTTCTCGAGGCATGGCGGTTCACCGCGGAGGACCGACTGATCCATGCCCTGCCGATCTTCCACACCCACGGTCTCTTCGTGGCCGCCAACATGGCGCTGACGGCCGGCGCGACGATGATCTTCCTGACCCGGTTCGATGCCGAGGAAGTCATCACGCTCATGGGCGATGCGACGGTGCTGATGGGTGTGCCGACCTTCTACACCCGCCTGCTGCAATCCCCCAGACTTGATCCCATAACCACGGCGGGCATCCGGCTCTTCGTGTCCGGATCGGCCCCGCTCCTTACCGAGGACCACGCCGCCTTCGCGGCACGCACCGGCCATGCCATTCTCGAACGCTACGGCATGACCGAGACCTGCATGATCGCCTCGAACCCCTATGACGGCGAACGCCGGCCCGGCGCCGTGGGCATGCCCCTGCCCGGCATCGACATCCGCGTCACCGACCGCGAGACCGGCGCCCCGCTCCCGCAGGGCGAGATCGGTGCGATCGAGGTGCGCGGCCCGAACGTCTTCCAGGGCTACTGGCGGATGCCGGAAAAGACGGCTGCCGAGTTCCGCGCGGACGGGTTCTTCATCACCGGCGATCTCGGCCTGAACGATGCCGATGGCTATCTGCGCATCGTCGGCCGCGACAAGGACCTCGTGATCTCGGGCGGCTACAATGTCTATCCGAAGGAAGTCGAGGCGCTGATCGACGAGATGCCCGAAGTCCTGGAATCCGCCGTGATCGGCTTGCCGCACCCCGATCTTGGCGAGGGCGTGACCGCATTGGTCGTGCCGCGGGCAGAGGCCTGGCTCGAGGCGTCGCGCGTGCTCGAGGCGCTGTCCGGCCGACTGGCGCGCTACAAGCAACCCAAGCAGGTGATCCTGGTCGACGAGTTGCCGCGCAACGTCATGGGCAAGGTGCAGAAAAACCAGCTGCGGTCCCGATATGCCGGGCTCTATCAGAAACGGCATGAGGTCGCGGCAGAGAACTGACCCCCCCCCCCGGCCGCCGCTCGAAGGTCGCAGAGGAGCGACTCGACCGACGCGCCTGAATCCCAGTGGAGGAGAAAGAAATGATCATCTACGGTGTGGCCCTCCTGTCGGCCTGCCTGCTGGTCGGCGTGTTCGTCGGCGACCTGCTTGGCAAGCTGATCGGCGTGGAGGCAAATGTCGGCGGAGTGGGCTTTGCGATGCTCCTGCTGATCTTCGTCACCGACTGGCTGCGCAAGGATCTGCGGCTCTGCCAGACCTCGCAGCACGGCATCGCCTTCTGGAGCGCGATGTACATCCCGATCGTGGTTGCGATGGCGGCAAATCAGAACGTCGTCGCGGCGGTCTCCGGCGGTCCGGTCGCCGTGCTCGCAGGCATTCTTGCCGTCGCCGCTTGCGGCGCCCTCGTCCCGGTGATCAGCCGGATCGGCGCCACTCCCGAAAACATCGCCGCACCGCTCGGCTCCGAGGAGGCCAACTGAGATGACCGACATCACCGAACTCCTGATCAAGAACGGCCTGCTCTTCGCCTTCGCCTTCATCGGCGCCACGATGTGGCTCTCCTACTGGTTGTCGCGGCGGTTCACCAATGGCCGTCTCCACGGCTCGGCGATCGCCATCCTGCTCGGTCTCGTCCTCGCCTATATTGGCGGCGTCGTGACCGGCGGCTCGAAGGGCCTTTCCGACATCCCGCTCTTTGCCGGGATCGGGCTCATGGGCGGTGCGATGTTGCGCGACTTCGCCATCGTCGCCACTGCCTTCGGCGTGGACTTCTCCGAAATCCGCAAGGCCGGCCTCAGCGGCGTCGTCGCACTGCTTGCCGGGGTCATCGTGTCCTTCTTCGTCGGCGCCGTCGTTGCCCTGGCCTTCGGCTATTCCGATGCAGTGTCAATGACCACGATCGGCGCCGGAGCGGCCACCTATATCGTCGGGCCGGTGACCGGCACCGCGCTCGGTGCCTCCTCCGAAGTGATCGCCCTCAGCGTCGCGGCGGGCCTCGTGAAATCGGTCTTGGTGATGATTGGCACTCCCTTCATCGCCGGATGGATCGGGCTGAACAATTCCCGCTCGGCCATGGTCTATGGCGGCCTGATGGGGACCACGAGCGGTGTCGCCGGCGGACTGGCCGCGACGGATCCGCGGCTGGTACCCTATGGAGCGATGACCGCGACATTCTACACCGGTCTCGGCTGTCTGATGGGGCCGTCGATCATCTACTTCGCGATCCGTGCCCTGGCCGGATGAGCAGCGGGGGCAGGAGGGGACGATGAATGCGATCATGCTCCTGACGGGCGAGGGAACCATGGTGATCCTCACCAGCCATGCCTCGCCCACCGATCCCGCCCTGATCCGCAAGCTCGCAGGCAAGGGGATCGAGAAGTTCATCGCACAGGAAGTGCCGGTCGAACTCGCCCGTGCGCGTTACGGCGACCATTTCGACACGGTCGCCGCGGATCTGCGCGAGGCTGACGACCTGCGGGTGCTGGACTACTCCGGCAACCGCGCCTTCAGGCTCTTCAGCTTCGGCGAGCTTGGACCGGTCGTCGAATGCGAAGGCGGAGCGATCGTCAGGCGGCAGTCCTGACCACGTCCTCCGGGCAAACTCGACACCGATCAGCGCAGAAGTTTCTCCGCTGGTCGGAGCGCATCACTCCACGATCCACCGCCAGATCAGGCGTAGCCGGTTCGCTGACAAGGAACGGCTCTCACGGTCGACTACGGCACGCTTGGCCCGACGTCTGATGCCAGTTCAACCAGAAACGTACATAAGAATCCTACCAAATTTGAGGCCGCGCAAGATGTAGCGATCTGCACTCCTGTCTCCTACTATTTACGTCAGAGCAATGGAGGCAGATGACATGGCAGAGATCAATCTGGAGACGCTTTCGCGAGACGAGCTGACACAGCTTCACAAGGAGGTCGAGAAGGCACTCGCGCGCTACGAGGCCAGGATGCGCAAGGAAGCTCTGGCAGCCGCCGAGGCAAAGGCGAAGGAGTTCGGCTTCCGCCTGTCCGACCTTGCCGGCGAGATGAGCGCGACCAGCGCCCGCATCCCTGCCAAGTACCGGCATCCCGAGAATCCCGAGCTGACCTGGAGCGGCCGCGGCCGTCAGCCCGGCTGGGTCAAGGAGCACGTAGAGGCTGGCAAGCCGTTGGAAGAACTGCTGATCGCGTAGCTGGGACCTCCGCCGGGACTCGGAAGAGACTTGAAGAGGTTCGGCCTGCTATGACCGTGGTTTGTGGCCGTGCCTGTCTAGGAGCAATCTGCATTCACCTGAGGCAGCTGGGGGCGGATACGAGGTAACGACCCCCAAGAAGCTTTGAGGGTCTTCTCGCAACCAGGGCGATCCGGCGGAAGTTCTGAAACATGGCAGCCCCTATCTTGCCGAGGTCTGGAGCGCGGCAGCGCATCGTGCCGAGCAGGCGGCAGATTCTGCGGTGCGAGCAGGCATTCCGCCACCGCAGCCACATCCGGCATATGCAACAGCGCGGGATGGTCGGGTTTGCCCAACGAGGCACTCGTGCCCGCCCAAGCGAGGAGGCGCAAGAGAACGGCTGCAGGATTGCTCATCTGCCTGATACCATGCCTAGCTCATCCGCCGCCACCCAAAGACGTCTGTCCCGCGTCCATAGCTGCGTCCCAGGCGCCAGCAGACAGGCGGCAAGCAGGGCCGCATCCACGTATCCAATACCGCGGCCGCGCAGCCGGCGGCCCTCGATCAGCGCGCGTATCTCCGCCGGCGTCGCCACGGGTAGCATCGGCAGGCCATCGAGAAGGCCAAGCACCGTCGTCCGGTTCTTGAGGCTCCCGAGCGCAATCTCCGCCACCACCAGCGGATGGCAGGCGATCTGCCCACGATGCAACCTATCAGCCAGATCGGCATCACCGCTGCGCAAGTGATCGATCCAGACGGAGGTATCGGTGAGGATCAGGGCCCGTGCGCCCCCACCCCTGGTCGCCGACGGGGGACCGACTCGGCTTCCGGCTCGGTGCCGCCAAGGGCAGCAAGACGCCGCGCGCTCTCACGTTCGTTCAGATGCAGACAGGGCCGCGCGCAGCAAAGGGCCGCGCTCCCGCAGGCCGGTCAGCGCGACCGCACGGTCGAGAAGCCGGTCATCAAGCGTCACTGTTGTCCGCATGTCTTCCTCCGCATCAACTTGCGCATCAACTTGCGCATCATGTGATGCCTTGAGGCGATCCTACACGAGAGTTGATTTCGGTGGCGATTGCGCAGGTATCGTCTGACGGGCCTTATCTTCGGAAGTCAGGACCCGATCTGACCATTGCGCCGATGCCGGCCCGCATCGGCAAGCCGCGAAGCCGCCAAACCCCGAACGGCGGCCGGAACGATGGCGAGAACTCAAGCTCGCCCGCCGAATGAAGGAGACCCGCGCAGCCAGCCGGGGTTTCGCTATCCGAGAGCTCCGCCCTGTCAGCCTGCTCTCGGGAGGCAAATGGCGGCAGTCCTGCCTTGCGAGGCCGGAGGCATCTCTGGGATGGCTGCAGCGGCGTCGCTGCGCCGGAAGTGCGACATCTCCGGTATCCTTCCGGGAGAACGGGAGATGGCGCATGCGGAACCGGACAGGCGGGCGCAGCGGGTCCTCGCGGGCTGCTCCGGACGGCACCGGGCGCCGATCCTCAGCGATCGGCATCATCACTTGGGGGCGCCCGGACTGCATCCGCGCCTGCGGTCGCCTGTCGCTGATCCGGCCTGGCCTCCCTGCGCTTGTCAGGCTGCGTCCTGGCGCCCTGCCGAACCTCCGGATCGGGCAGCATCGCGCGCGATGGCCTGCAGACGCGCGAAGATCGCAAAGCGCCGGTCATGCAGGCTCGTATGGCCCGGATCCGGGGCGACGCGCTCGGCGAAGCTGGTCATCCGCGCCATGGCGTCCGGGATGGTCGCAAAGCGTCCGGCCGCGACGCTTCCGATGATGGCCGAACCGAGCAGCACGGGTTCCTCGCTGGACGGGATCGTGATTTCAATGCCGGCGGCATCGGCCAGAATCTGGCGCACCACCGGATGCCGCCCCGCACCGCCTGACAGGACGACGCGCACGGTGCGGATTCCCTTCTCCGCCTGTGCCTTGATGATCTGCCGGAGCCCGTAGCCGACGCCGCAGAGCCCGGCCACATAGAGGGCGACAAGGCTTTCAGATCCGTCCTCCATGCCGAGCCCGGCAATCACCGCGCGGGTCTCTGGATCGGCGAAGGGCGCCCTGTTGCCCAGGAATTCCGGCACGACATGCAGCCCGTCCGCAAGCTGCGCGGCGTCGGCCGGCGCGGACACGCGGCGCGCCGCCTCCGCGGCGAGCCAGTCCGGCAGCGACTGCCCGGCCGCCATCGCCTGCACTTCCGCGGCAGCGGCATGGGGGTGGTGACGGAGGAGATGTGCGATGGCCGCACCAGCGGCGGACTGGCCGCCCTCGTTCAGCCACAGGCCGGGCACCATCGCTTCGAAGTAGGGCCCCCAGACGCCCGGCACGAAGACCGGTTCACGGGTCGAGGTCATCGTGCAGGAGGAGGTGCCGAAGACATAGGCGAGATTGGCTTCCGGCCCCTCTTCGGGACCGACAGTGCCGATCCCGCCGGCATGGGCGTCGATCAGACCGGCGCCGACGGCTGTCCCCGGCGACAGGCCAAGCTCGGCCGCCGCGGCCTCGCTCAGGCCCTGCCCGAGCGGCGTGCCCGGCCGGACGATGCGATCGCCGATGCGTGCGAAGCCGTCCCCGGCAAGGCTGCCCAAGCCTATTCTGCGGAAATATTCCGCGTCCCAGCGACCCTCGTGGGCGAGGTAGGTCCATTTGCAGGTCACGGTACAGCCCGACCGCTCCGTCGCGCCGGTCGCGCGCCAACCGAGGAAGTCGGTCAGGTCGAAGAATGCCCAGGCCCGGTCGAAGGTCTCGGGCCGGTTCTCCTTCAGCCACAGGAGCTTCGGCGTCTGCATTTCAGGCGAGATGCGGCCGCCGACATAGCGAAGGACGTCGTGGTCACCGGCATTGATCCGCGCGGCCTGATCGGTGGCGCGGTGGTCCATCCAGACGATCACGTCGCGCTCGGGGTGATCGGGGTCACCGACGGGCAGCGACCGGCCGCCCTGGCCCAGGACGACCAGCGAACAGGTCGCGTCGAAGCCAAGCCCCGCGATGTGAGCCGGATCGATCCCCGACGCGGCGACGGCCCCGTTCACGGCGGCGCAGCACGCCGCCCAGATCCTGACGCTCGACTGCTCGACGATGCCACCCGACGCGTGATGGCTCTCGATGGTGGCCTTGTCGCTGCCAAGCTGGCGGCCGTCCGCGTCGAACACGCCGGCCCGGGCGCTTCCGGTGCCGACATCGACGCCGATGAAATAGCTGCGTCCGGTCATCTCAGAGCTCCACGCTGTTGGGCAGGATCACGAGGTCGCGCACAACGACCCCGCGAGGGCGGGTCAGCATGAAAAGGACGCATTCGGCCACCTCGCGCGCCTCCATGAGCGAGCCGTTGGCGAGCGCCTCCTCCTTCTTGGCGGCGGGCCAGCTGTCGATCAGCGCCGTGACCACGGGCCCGGGCAGGACCGCCCCCATGCGGATCCCATGCTTCGACACCTGTTGACGCGTGGTGTGGAGAAAGGCCTGCACCGCAAATTTCGAAGCGGTGTAGATCGGCTCCCATTTGACAGGGACCACCCCGGCGACGGAGGAGGTGAAGAGGATGTCGCCGGTGCCACGTTCGATCATCCGCGGCAGAACCGCGTGGACCGAGCGGAAGGCCGCGTGGACGTTCAGGTTCAGCACCCGGTCCCAGACATCCGGGTCGCCCTCGGCCACCTCGCCGCCGACATAGGCGCCGGCATTGGCATGGAAGATGTCGAGGGGACCGGCCAGCTCCTCGATCCGGTCGCCGAGCGCAGAGACCTGCGCGGGCTCGAGCAGGTCGGCCTGGAGGGAGAGGGCGTTGCCGCCCAGCTCCTCTGTCAGTTGCGCGAGCTTCGCCGAGTCGCGGTCGATCAGCACGACCCTGGCGTCGTTCTCGAGCAGGATCTTCGCGCATTCGAGCCCGATCCCGGATGCCGCTCCGGTGATGGCGGCGGTCTTGCCTTCGAGTGTCATGGCTGGTTCTCCTCAGGCACGGCCGTGGCTGGCGCGGGATTGGCGCGCGAGCGAGTCGACGATGACGGCGATGGCGAGCACGGCGCCGGTGATCATGTAGCGGAGCGACGAGCTGAGGTTCAGCAGCGTCAGCCCGTTCGAGATGGCCTGGATCACCAGCACGCCGAGGAGCGCCGACCAGGCCGAGCCGCGGCCACCGAACAGTGAGGTGCCGCCGATCACCGCTGCGGCGATGGCGTTGAGGTTCACGTCGCCGGTTCCGGCCTGCTGGCTGGACGAGGCGAGGCGGGCAGCCGAGAACACGCCGCCGAGCGCGGCGAAGGCCGAGCAGAGCACGAAGGCCGAGAGCCTGATGCGCTTGACGTCGATGCCGGACCGGCGCGCAGCCTCCGAATTGCCGCCCACGGCAAAGAGCGAGCGGCCCCACTTCGTGCGCGTGAAGAGGTAGTCCATGGCCACGACGAAGAGGACGAACACACCGAACATGAAGGGCACGCCGCGGCCGAGGTTCAGATAATAGGCTGCGCCGAGCAGTGCCGCGGTCAGGAGCGCCGCCTTCAACCCGATCACGCTGAGCGCCGGCTTCGACAGGCCGGCCGACGCGCGCTCGCGCCGTGCCCTCAGCCCGAGATAGACGATCAGGCATCCGGGAACGAGGGCCAGAAGATAGGAGAGCCAGGCCGGCATGATCCAGATCTGTCCGAACTTCACCAGGCCGGACGTGTAGGGCAGGTTGATCGAGCCAGAGCCGCCAAGGATGTAGAGCTGCATCCCGAGCAATGCCAGCAGACCGGCGAGCGTGGCCACAAAGCTCGGCATGCCGAACCGGTTCACCAGCATCCCATAGACCAGCCCGGCAAGGCAGCCGGTGGCGATGGCGGCCGCGATCGCGATGACGACGGGCATCCCGAGATTGACCCAGATGACGCCGGTGACGGCGGATGCCAGGCCGCTCATGGAGCCGATGGAAAGGTCGATCTCGCCCAGCAGCAGCACGCAGACGACGCCGAGAGAGATCAGGCCGACGGCAGCAGCGTCGAAGAGCAGGTTCACCAGGTTGTCCGGCCTCAGGAATACCGGGTTCAGGGACGTGAAGACGAGCGTGATGACGATGAGGCCGACGATCACGGGAAGCATCCCGAGGTCGCCGGATCTGACCCGGTCGATGAAGCCGCTGACAGCGCCCGCGATGCCTTCGTCGTGCCGCATCCGTGTGTCGGCGCGATCGAGAGCCTGGGTGGTATTGGTCTCGGCCATGGTATCCTCCCCTTCAGACAGTTTCTTCGGCCGACTTGCGGGCGGCGCGGCGGGACACGGCGTTCTCGGATGCGCCGGTGATCGCGGCGACGAGTTCCTCGTGGGTCGATTCCGGCGTGAAGACGCCGTTGTTGCGCCCGAGCCTGAGGACCACGATCCTGTCGGCGACGGCGCGCACGTCCTCCATGTTGTGAGAGATGAGGATCACGCCGTGGCCGCGGTCGCGGACCCGCTCGATCAGGTTCAGCACCTCGGCGGTCTGAGCCACGCCGAGCGCGGCGGTGGGCTCGTCCAGCATGATGATGTGCGGATCGAGCAGCAGCGAGCGGGCGATGGCCACGGTCTGGCGCTGCCCGCCGGAGAGCGAGGCGATCGGCTCCCGCACCGACGGAATGCGCGCGGCGAGTTCCTTCAGAAGCCGCCAGGCGCGGACTTCCATCTGGGTCTCGTCGAGCGCCCACGGATTCAGCTCGTGGCCGAGAAAGAGGTTGGCCACCACGTCCAGATTCTCGCAAAGCGCGAGGTCCTGGAAGACCGTGGCGATGCCAAGCTCCAGGGCCTTGCTCGGCCCGTCGATGGTCACGGGCTGTCCCATGAATTCGATGGTGCCCGAGGTGGGCTGGTGCACGCCCGCGAGGGTCTTGACCAGGGTAGACTTGCCGGCGCCGTTGTCGCCGACCAGCGCCACGACCTCTCCGGCATGGATCTCCAGCTCGATGTCTTCGAGCGCGGTGACCGCACCGAAACGCTTGGTTACACCCTCAAGGCGCATGATCAACTCGCCGTGCCCCGGCCGAACGATGTCAGTCGTCATTGTCTCCTCCCGAATGTCGATTTTGGGGCGCGCCGGCGGGGCCGGCGCACTTCGGCATCATCAGTTGAGAATGCCTAGCTCCTTGCAGGGCGCCTCGTATTCCCCGGTGCAGATTTCCTCGGGAGTCTGGATGCCGGCTTCGAAGATTTCGGCGCTGATGTTCTCCCGCGTCACGACGACCGGCACGAAGAGCTGCGAGGGCGTGTCGTAAAGAGTCGTCTCAGGCTCTGGCGTCTCGCCATTCAGGAACTTGACGGCGACTTCGGCGGCAGCCTCGGCCACGATTTCGGAGGGCTTCGAGATCGTGTTGTACTGCGCACCAGCAATGATGCGCTGCAGGGCAGCGATCGTGGCGTCGTTGCCGGTGACCGGCGGCAGCGGATCGACTCCCGCAGCCCGCAGCGCGGCGATCGCGCCGCCGGCCGTGCCGTCATTGGCCGCGACGATCCCCTGGATGTCGGAGCCGAAGCGGGTGATCTGCCCGGCCGTCCATTCTTGCGCCTTGGGCGGCGCCCATTCCGGCGTGTCGTATTCCGCGAGTGTCTCGTAGACGGAGCCGTCGAGCGCCTTGTCGATGCCGTCGCGGATCAGCCCCGCAGCCGCATCGGTCGGCGAACCGTTGATCTGCAGGACGCCCGCACCCTCCGGCACGCCCGTGGCTTGCAGATGATCGACCAGCGACTGTGCGATGGCCTCGCCGATGCCGACGTTGTCGAAGGAAACGTAATAGTCTGCGGGGACATCCGGGATCGGCCGGTCATAGGCGATGACCTTTACGCCCTGCCCTTTCGACATTTGCACCAGCCCGGCAGCGGCCGAGGAATCGACCGGGTCGAGCACGATCACCTCGGCGCCCTGTGCGACGACCGAGTTGAACTGCCGCTGCTGAAGCGAGGCGTCGGCATTGGCGTTCTGGTAGATGACGGTGCAATCCGGGCAGAGCTCGGCCATGGCCGTCTGGAAACCCGGAAAATCGTGCTCCTCGTAGCGGGTGGAGGCCTGGTCGGGCATCAGGAACGCCACGGTCGCCTCCTGCGCACCAGCCGCGCCATAGGCGAGCGCCGCGACGAGCGCAGTGGTCGTCGTCAGTGCGGTCATCTTGGGGGTCATGTTCTTCCTCCTCTGGTCGTCTGCTGTCCGGCCCATGGTTCGCCGGAACGATCTGGTTTGCACCTTGAGTGCAGCTATATCGATGAAGCTTGTTGGCTCAATCGATGTAGCAGATTGCTTTGGTTATACCTTCATGTCAATGCTCAATCGGTGCAGCAGGCAGTAGGCAATTGGGCCATGAAGAAAAGCGCAAGCAAAACAAGCCGTCGGCGCGTCACTATCTATGACCTCGCCCAGCTCACAGGGACGTCGCCGAGCGCAGTCAGTTCAATTCTGAACGGAACCTGGAAAAAGCGTCGAATCGCGGAGAGCACCGCAGCCCGGGTCATCGAAGTTGCCGAAGCGCAGGGCTATGCCCGCAATCTGCAGGCCAGCGCGCTCCGCAGCGAGCGGTCCAATGCGCTCGGCATGATCATACCGAAATACGACAACCGCTATTTCGGCGCGATTGCCGAGCATTTCGAGACCGAAGCGCGGGCGCGCGGGCGGTTTCCAATCATCACCTGCACCCAACGCAACCCCGATCTGGAGCTCGCAGCCGCGCGCGAGATGATCGGCTATCACGTGGATTGCGTCGTCGCCACAGGTGCAACAGATCCCGACCGTATCGCCCGAACCTGCGCGCCCGTTGGAATTCGGACGATCAATCTCGATCTGCCGGGCTCGGCGGCGCCGTCGGTGATCTCGGACAACTACACGGGCGCCAGGGACCTCGCGCACCTGATCCTCGACCGCGCCGGCCGCGATGGGCAACCGCTTCTGTTCGTGGGCGGGCGGGCGGGCGACAACAATACCGCCGCCCGCATAGCCGGAGTACGCGACGCCCACGCTGAACGCGGCATCGAATTTCCCGAGACCCATGTCCTGGCCTGCGGCTATGCCTCCGACAAGGCGCAGGCCGCACTCGAGCAACTCGATTTCGAGCTTCCCGGCGCCTTCTTCGTCAACTCGACGATCTCGCTGGAAGGGGTGGTGCGGTGGCTGCGGGCCGGCGGGCACCGAGTGATGTTCGGCTGCTTCGACTGGGACCCGTTCGCCGCCCTCCTGACCGAGAATGTCGGCATGGTCCGTCAGAATGTCCCGGCCATGGTCTCGGCGGTCTTCGCTCACCTCGACGACCCCTCGCAGACAACGGAGACGTTGAAGATCCCCTGCATCCTCGAGCCCCTGGATCGGATCTGAGGGCCGGCCGACAGGGTGTGGGCGCCGATGTCTCGCGACCCCGAGAATGGCCGGACGGATCAGCGTCTCGGCCGCCTCTCCCGGACGGGAATGGGTCCTGGATTTCGATCGCGTTCCCAGGAACCCGGGTCAGGTTTTCGACGGCATTGGCCGTATGGATTGCTGTGCCCCCGACCTTCATCCTGTTGAAGCAGCAATCGCGCCTTCATCGCCCGGGACGTCAGTGGGGGGCACTCCAACACCACGTCAGAAGACACGAACTTCTCCTGCACAGGCACATGCGACTTTGAGTTGACTTCAATCTGCGCTGTGCGCCGACGGCGTCGAAGTACTTGCCTCTTTCAGAGGCAGACGATGGATCGCCGCAGCTATTCGGCGCACTCCCTGATCGATGCGTTCGACGGGGATCGAGGAATATCCAAGCCGGAAATAGCGGATCGGCCTATCCGTTTCCTGAAAGAACGGCGTGCCCGGCTCAATCAGGACACTCAGGCTGCGAAGCAGGAGCGCGAGCCCGGTGGAGTCAGTTCCCTCGGGAGCGCCGACCCACAGATTGGTGCCGCCGAACTCCGCCGAGCCGCAGATCTCGATTCCGGATTGGTGGAGCGCGTTCATCAGCACCTCGCGGCGCTGTGCGAAGGCGTTGCGCATCCGCCGGATCAGCTGGTCGTAATAGCCGAGCGCCAGGAAATGCGCCGTTGTCCGCTGCAGGTGCCCGGGCGGATGTCGCAACATCAGCGCCCGGAGCCGTCGGGCGGCATCAATGACTTCCGGCGCCGCCACGAGATAGCCAAGGCGCAGGCCGGGAAACAGCGCCTTCGAGAAGCTGCCCACATAGATGACGCGGCCCAACCGGTCGAGCGATTTCAATGCCGGGCTCGGCGCGGCCAGGAAGCTCATCTCGAAATCGTAATCATCCTCGACGATCACGAAATCATGGGTCTCGGCGGCGGCGATCAGCGCCTCGCGGCGGTCCATGGGCAGGGTCGCGGCAGTCGGCGTCTGATGGCTGGGCGTGACGAAGACCGCGTCGATATCGGCCGGCACATGCGCGGGCGGCAGGCCGCGGGCATCGACATCGACCGCCGTTACCCGCGCGCCGTTCCACCTGAGCGCGGTGGCAATATCGGGATAGCCCGGATTCTCGATCGCGGCATGGAAGCCCGGGCGGGCCATCAGCTCGATCGCGAGCCAGAGCGCATTCTGCGCGCCGAGCGTCACCAGCACCTCGTCCGGGCCGGCTTCGATCCCGCGACGCGGCAGGCTGCGGGAACAGATGTAATCGACGAGCTGCGGATCATCCCGCATGGCGACATCGCCCGCCATCTCTGCGAATTCGCGCGCCGCCAGTGCCCGCCGCGAACAGTCGCGCCAGGCCTGCACGTCGAACAGCGCCGGATCCATCTGTCCGTAGATGAACGGATAGCGATAGCCGCGCCACCCCTTCGGCTTCTCGATGTGGCGGTATGGCTCGAAGCTGCGCGGCAGCTTCTGCGTCCAGTTGACCGCCGCCTCCGACTCGGATTCGGGCCGCTGCCCTGACAACTCGGGCAACATGTCCGCCACCGCATAGGAGCTGCGCTCCCGCGAGACCAGGTAGCCCTGGCTCACCAGTTCCTGATAGGCGAGGCTGACGGTAATCCGTGAAACGCCGGCATGGCTGGCGAGCCGGCGCGTCGAAGGCATCCGCGCTCCGGCGGCCAGCCGCCCGGCCAGGATCCCCGACACGATCGCCTCGCGCAGCTGCACCTGGAGCGGAACGCCGCTGGCGCGGTCGAGAAAGAAGACATCCTCGGGAATGGAATAGGCAGGCATCGGAATGTCGCACTGGACTCATTCAAAGCCAGCACTGGATATACGGCCAAGTCAATATTTCCGCCTAATGGTTAACACGCGCCGGGCAGCGACCCGCCCAGCAACCCAACAGCGGAGATATCGAAATGATCAAAGCACCGGCCCTGAGAGGCCTTGCCGTATCCTTCTCGCTCGTTTCCCTCCTCGCCGCCGCACCTGCATTTGCCAAGAGCTTCAACATCGCGGTCGGCGACGGCGCCGGCGGCACGCAGGAGGCGCTCGGCAATGCCTTCATCGCCGCGCTCGAGGAGAAATCGGGCGGTGAACACACCGCGACGCTGTTCCTCAACGGCCAGCTCGGCTCCGAGCAGGACACGATCAACGATGCCGCGATGGGCCTGCTCGACATGTCGATCCTGGCGATCAACAACATCACGCCCTTCTCGCCCAATGTAGGCACGCTCACCCTGCCCTACGTCATCCAGAGCATCGAGGATGCCGAGACCCTGACCCAGGGCGAGATCGGCCAGCAGCTGGTCGAGAACACCATCCGCGACGCCGGCGTTCGCATCATCGGCTGGGCCTATTCGGGCTTCCGCGTGCTGACCAATTCCAAGCATCCGGTGGCGACGGTCGAGGATCTCCAGGACCTCGTCATCCGCGTGCCCAAGAACGAGATCATGATCGAATCCTACCGCTCCTGGGGCGTGAACCCGACGCCGATGGCCTGGTCCGAAACCTTCGCGGGCCTCCAGCAGGGTGTCGTGGACGGGCAGGACAACCCCTACATGACGATCAACGCCATGCGCTTCAACGAAGTGCAGAAATACATCACCGACTGGCGCTACATCTTCTCGATCGAGCCATTGTTGATCTCGGAATCGCTGTTCCAGAGCCTGTCGGAGGAAGACCAGCAGATCGTTCTGGAGGCGGGCAAGGCGGCAACCGAATTCTCGGCGCAGTTCCTCCGCGAGAAGGAGGCGGAGATCAAGCAGCATCTCGTCGACGAGGGCATGGAGATCACCGAGCCCGCCGATGGCGAGGCCGAGTTCATCGAGCTTGCCACCACCAATGTCTGGCCGAAATTCTACGACAGCATCGGCGGCGTCGAGGAACTGAACAAGGCGCTGACCGCCCTCGGCCGCGACCCCGTATCGCAGTGATCCGCCTCCGGAGGGGCCGAACGCCGCCTCTCCGGCCTGCCCGAAGCTGCGGCAGCACGGGGCCCGCACCCCGAGCTGGTCCCCGCACCGACCGAAAGGGAAATGCGATGACCCTGTTCCTGAAGGTGCTCGACAACATCGAGAGCATTCTCTGCCGGATCCTGCTCGTGTCCTTCGTCTGCATCCTCTTCGCGCAGATCGTCTCGCGCGAGCTCTTCGGCCACTCGATCGCCTGGGTCGAGGAGCTCTCGGTCTACATGTTCGTCTGGTTCGTGTTCCTGGGCGCCAGCTATGCCGCCAAGATGTCGGCGCATAACCGCGTGACCTTCCAGTTCAGGTTCCTGTCGCGCCGCACCATCGACTGGATCGAGGGCTTCGCGGATCTGTTCTGGATCTTCTTCAACGTCTATTTCATCTGGCTCTCGGTCGAGTTCATCTCGCGCATGAACATGTTTCAGAAAGCCCAGACGCTGGGCGTGCCGATGAAGTATTTCTACGTGATCCTGCCCATCGCCTTCGCGCTGATGACCATCCGCATCCTGCAGGTGAACTTCCAGCGCCTGGTCCGGCACGAGACCATCGCCGATCCCGACGAGGTCGATCTGGAGCAGGTGGAGCGCGACATGCTGACGGACCGCGACCGCCGCCGCTGACCGCGCATCCCGGAAATCAACCCTTCAATCCACGGGAGGAATCTGCCCGCATGGAAACGATCGTCCTCATCCTCTTCGGAACGTTCCTGGTGCTCCTGCTGATCGGCACCCCGATCACTGTGGCGCTCGGCGTCTCCTCGCTGCTCTCCTTTCTCTATCTCGGCGACAACCCGCTGAAATTCGTCCAGATCGCCTTCACCTCAATCAGCTCCTTCCCGCTGATGGCGCTGCCGGCCTTCATCCTCGCCGGCGCGCTGATGGAGGCGGCGGGGATCTCCAAGCGGCTGATCGACGTCGCCGAAAGCCTGGCCGGCCCGTTCACCGGCGGCATGGCCGCGGCCACGGTTCTGGCCTGCCTCTTCTTCGGCGCGATCTCCGGCTCGGGCCCCGCCACCACCGCCGCCGTCGGCATGCTGATGATCCCGGCGATGATCGATCGCGGCTATTCCAAGGGCTATGCGGCCTCGGTCACGGCCTCCTCCGGCGGGCTCGGCATCGTCATCCCGCCCTCGATCCCGATGGTCATCTTCGGCATTGCCGGGCTCGGCCTGGTGCCGCCGCCGGAGGCGATCCAGAAATTCGGCCAGTTCCAGTCGGTCTCGATCTCGAAGCTCTTCATCGCGGGCTTCATCCCCGCCTTCGTGATCGCGCTGAGCCTCTTGATCATGAACTACTTCCTGTGCCGCCGCTACGGCTATACCGGCGCGAACACCGACTGGTCGGCCCGTCAGGTCCTCTGCGAGATGTATCGCGGGTTCTGGTCGCTGCTGGCGCCCGTCGTCATCCTGGGCGGCATCTATACCGGCTATTTCACGCCCACCGAGGCCGCCATCGTCGCGATCTTCTACACGCTCTTCGTCGGCGCCTTCATCTATCGCGAACTCTCCTGGAAGGCGCTGAACCACGCGCTCGAGACCACGACCTGGCTGACCGGCAGGGTGCTTTTGATTCTCTTTACTGCCACT